>JAUNRL010000146.1 GCA_030535715.1 Bacillota bacterium | reverse complement strand
GGCTCTTGGCATACCCTTCTATGTCTTTGATTTTCGGGATGCCTTCCGTCGATGTGTAATTGCGGATTTCGCCGATCAGTATTCCGCCGGACGGACACCCAACCCCTGCATCGTGTGCAACCGGACGATGAAGTTCGGCCTGCTCATGGAAAAGGCGCGGCAGCTGGGCTGCGACAAACTGGTGACGGGGCACTATGCCCGGGTTGCCTTTGATCCGGAGACCAGCCTGTACACCCTGAAGAAGGGCCTGGATGAAACAAAGGATCAGAGTTACGTCCTCTATCATCTCTCCCAGAAGCAGCTGTCCCATCTGCTGCTGCCCCTGGGCGATCTGACCAAGGCACAGGTGCGGGAGCTGGCAGCCGAAGCCGGCTTCGTCAACGCCGACCGGCCGGAGAGCCAGGACATCTGCTTTGTTCCCGACGGTGACTATGCCGCCGTGATCCGCCGGTATTCCGGCCGGGAGTTTCCGCCCGGAGAATTCGTGGATCTGCAGGGACAGGTCATGGGCACCCATAAAGGGATCATCCACTACACCATCGGACAGACCCGGCGCCTGGGTCAGGCGTTCGGTGTCTCCCGCTACGTCTGCGCCATCGACGGCGAAAAAAACCGGATCACGCTGGGTGGTCCAGAGGATGTGTTTTCCCTGACGGCGCAGGCCGCAGACTGCTGCTGGACTGCCGGCCGGATTCCTGATGCGCCGGTCCGCTGCAAGATCCGGCTCCGCTATAAACAGAAAGAGCAGTGGGCCACTGTCCGGCCGCTGCCGGCAGAGAACGCGAGAGATCACGCTGCCTGCTGCGGTCAGGGCTCCGTCCCCCATCGTATGGACCGTCCGGCTGGCCGCACAGAGATCATCTTCGATGAGCCGCAGCGGGCCATTACCCCGGGGCAGGCCGCCGTGTTCTATGACGGGGATGCCGTCCTTGGCGGCGGCACGATTATCCAGTCCGCCTCACGTCCCCCCGGTCCGTGACAATTCAGTCCATAGCCAACCCCGCTCAGTTCTTAGGTGAAATACTCCTGCATGATGGTCTGGGTCACGTCCTCAATGTTGACGGACAGGTCCTTCAGCACCCCGGAAACCGCGTGCATAATGCCTACCTGATCCCTGCCGATCACCGTAATAATCGCTTTCATACAGCCTCCCTATTCCTTCTCGATCCGGCCGGAAACGATCCATGGCGCCGGCTCCCGCTCAAAATTATTGTTGCCGGGATTCATCCGGTCGATGCCGATGCGGATGATCTCCGCATCCTTGATTCCCCGGGCATCAAAGATATCCTTGAGCCTGCCCGCCTCCACAAAATCCAGTGTGTAAACCACCAGAATGATGTGCCGGTTCAGCTTCATCAGCAGGTCGATCTCCTGCTGCAGACTGGCCGACGCCACGATAAAGGCGATGTCCGGCGCCGGCAGACCCTCCATGGTTTCCTCGTCCACCCGATCGATGATCTTCACATTCCGCAGGTCATAAAACTCCACGTTGTCCTCCAAAGCGACCCGCTGTTTCCTGTTGTATTCCACGGCGATGACCGTGCCCTCATTGGCCTGAAACGCCGCATCGATGGCGATGACCTCACCGCCCACCGTACACACCGTGTCCTCAGCATCGATGCGCATCTTGCTCAGGATGATGCTGCGGATTTCATTGCCCACCTGTTTGGAAGAAGGCCGCTTGGTCACGTCGCCCAGCCCGCTTTTGTTGGTGCTGACTGCGTTGGGATTGACCACCAGCATGCCCGCCGAAGCGTTGATGCCCCGGTCGATCATGAACCGCACATCATCGTGCTTGATTTCACCCACGGGCTCCGACCCCTCGTTGTACCAGACCTCGCAGTCGCCCAGCCCGGCGTTCCACATCCGGTAGAACACCTCCGTGTCCCCGGCTTCCATAAAGGCAAGCACCGCCTTGTGAGACTCCACCGTGGGAATGATGTTCATATTCTTCTTGGTGACATCCATCATCTTGATCTGCTCCAAATCGATGGGCGTGTTCTCCGCAAAATACTGCAGCCATTTCAGAATGACATCGTTGGTGAATATCACGTCTTTTGCCATGATCCGACCTCCTTGGTTCCTTATCATCATTCGTTTAATACCGCCGTTCGTCCACCACGTCGGCCAGATATTCCGCCACTGCGTCCATGGCCGCCTGTGCCGCCTCGCCCATGGGCCTTCCCGAAGCGAAGCCATCCAGCAGCTCCGCCGTGACCACATCGCCCGCGCCGCCGGTCTCCGCGTAGCGCAGCACCCGCGCCGGCCGCAGCACGCCTTCCTCCAGGCCCTCTTTGTAGTACAGGCCGCCGCCCTTCATGGTGATGACGATTCGCTCTATGCCCTTCTCCGCGAAGTACGTGCCGGCCGCCATGAGCTGATCCGTGCTCAGGATCCCCAGGCCGGACATGGTTTCGGCCTCCCGGCGTCCGGGCATGATCCCGCGGAAATACGCCAGCGCATCTGCGCCCCGCCCGCTTCCCTCCGGCGAGGAGGGATCGAAATACAAAGGCAATCCTTCTTTCCTGCAGAACTCCCCGATCCATCGGATCGCTTCTACCGGCAGGCTGCCGTCAGCAAATACCAGCCCGGCTCTGGCAAATTTTTCTTGCTGCCGGGCCAGTCGCTCCGGGGTGATCTCCTTCAGGATCCGTTCGTCCACCCGCCAGAACTCCACATCGCCGAGGAAATTCCTGACCACCACGCGGACGGATGTCAGACTGCCGGAAAGGTTGCCGGGAATCGTCTGCGCCGCCACGTCGGGAACCGCATCGGTTCCGCCTCCGGGTTCCGGGCCGGCTTCACCGGTTCCGTTTTCGGGTTCCGGGCCGTCGCCGCCATCCTCCCCCGCGTCTTCTCCGCCGCCGGTCTTTCCGGCCGGGGTTGCCTTTTCCTCCGTTCCTCCGCCGGGCCGGCTGACCGTCACAACGCCTGACGTATCCACCCCGGCTCTCTCCAGATCCGTGACAG
>JAUNRL010000145.1 GCA_030535715.1 Bacillota bacterium | reverse complement strand
GTAGAGATATGGCTATGCCTTAATTCAGGTTCCCCTTTCTGTATTCTCGACGAAGTGGAGGCGGCTCTGGATGACGCCAACATTGAGAGATTTATCCAGGCCCTTCGGAAATTTGAAGGAATCCAGTTCACGCTGGTCACCCACCAGAAGGCGACCATGGAACACGCGGATGTACTGTACGGCGTGACCATGCCGGAGAAGGGCATCTCCAGGGTGCTGTCTTTGGATATGAATGACGGATTTGATCCGGCGTACGTGCAGTAAGGCGGCTGAAGGAGAAGAATATGCTGGGAGACAAGAAAAAAACCGTTTTCGGCAAACTGTCGCAGCGGGTCAGTGACGCGCTGATGATGCGGCCGACTATAGATGAAGATTTTTTTGAAGAGTTGGAAGAGATTCTGATTACCTCGGACATCGGCATGGAAACCACCATGAAGATTGTCGATACCCTTCGGACGGAGGTTCAGGCCAACAACATGACCAAGCCCACCGTCATCAAGATCCGCCTAGGCAGGATCATCGCGGATCTGATGGACAAGGGAGAGGCGCAGAAGCTCTCGCAGGATTATCCGCTGGTCATCCTGATGATCGGGATTAACGGCGGAGGCAAGACTACCTCCATCGGCAAGCTGGCCCACATGCTGAAGAAGCAGGGCCGGACCGTCATGCTCGCCGCGGCGGACACCTTCCGGGCGGCGGCCGGCGAGCAGCTGGAAATCTGGGGGAAGCGGGTCGGTGTTAATGTGATCCGCCACGGGGAGGGAGCGGATCCCTCTGCCGTGATTTACGATGCCATTCAGTCAGCGAAGGCAAAGAACATCGACGTGCTGATCTGCGATACGGCAGGACGTCTGCAGAACAAGAAGAACCTCATGGATGAACTGGCCAAGATGAACAAGATCATCGGACGGGAATTCCCTGGGGCGTCCAGGGAAAATTTGCTGGTGCTGGACGCGACCACCGGCAAGAACGCGGTCTCCCAGGCGGCGGAGTTCGGCAATACAGCGGACATCACCGGAATCGTGCTGACCAAGCTGGACGGCACGGCCAAGGGCGGCATCGTGATCACCATCGCCGATAAGTATGATATCCCGGTCAAGTTCGTGGGCCTGGGGGAAGGCATTGAGGATCTGAAGGAATTCGAACCGTCGGAGTTCGCGGAAGGAATATTTGATGAGTAAACCACTGGTTGCCGTGGTCGGAAGACCGAATGTCGGCAAATCAACCTTTTTTAATAAGATCGTCGGCCGGCGGGTGTCCATCGTGGAGGACATACCGGGGGTTACCCGCGACCGGATTTACGCGGAGGCGGAGTGGTCCGGCGTTCACTTCGGGCTGATCGATACCGGCGGCATCGAACCGGACAGCAAGGATATCATCCTGTCCCAGATGCGCCAGCAGGCGCAGGTAGCCATGGACATGGCCGACATCATCCTCTTCATGGTTGACGGCCGGGAGGGGTTGACAGCCGCGGACCGGGAAGTGGGTGCCATGCTCCGGCGCACCGGCCGCAAGGTGGTGGTGGCGGTCAACAAGGTGGATACGAAGGATCTTCCCGATAACTTCTACGATTTCTATGAGCTTGGTCTGGGGGACCCCGTTCCTATTTCCTCCGCCAACATGCTGAACTTGGGAGACCTGCTGGATGAGATCGTGAAGAACTTTCCGGTGGGTGCGGGAGAAGAAGAGGATGAAGCAATCCGGATCGCCATGATTGGCAAGCCCAACGTGGGCAAATCGTCCCTGATCAACCGGCTTCTGGGTGAAGAGCGGGTCATTGTTTCGCCCATCGCCGGCACGACGCGGGATTCCGTCGATACGCCCTTCGCCTGGCAGGGGCAGGACTATCTGCTCATCGATACGGCAGGGATCAGAAGAAAAAGCAGGGTGAGCGAAAACATCGAACGGTTCAGTGTTCTGCGGGCGGTGGCCGCCACCGAGCGGTGCGACGTCTGTGTGCTGATGATCGACGGACAGGAGGGAATCACTGAACAGGATAAGAAGATCGCCGGCATCGCGCACGAAGCAGGGAAGGGCATCGTCATAGCCGTCAACAAGTGGGATCTGGTAAAGAAGGAGACCAATACCATGAGCCGCTTCCGCCGGGAACTGGCCCGGGAACTGGCTTTCATGTCCTATGCGCCGGCGGTATTCATCTCCGCCCTGACGGGGCAGCGAGTCGATCAGGTTCTGGAAACCGCCCATATGGTGGCGGAGAACCGGGCCATGCGCGTGTCCACCGGCCAGCTGAACACGGTGATTACCGACGCAACCATGATGAAGCAGCCGCCCTCCGACAAGGGTCGACGGCTGAAGATATACTATGTGACGCAGGTAGGCGTCAAGCCGCCGTTGTTCTCGTTCAAAATCAATTCCCGGCCTCTGATGCATTTCTCCTATTCCCGGTATCTGGAGAACCGCATCCGGGAAGCCTTTGGTTTTGCGGGAACACCGCTGAAGTTCATGTTCCGGGAAAAAGGCGAGAAGGAGGAATTCTGAGATGATGACCGGATATCTCTGGCTGGGCATTCTGGGTGTGGTTGCCTATTTCATCGGCAACATCTCACCGTCCACCATCATGGCCAGACGACAGGGGCTGGACATCAAGAAGGAAGGTAGCGGCAATGCCGGAACCACCAACGCCCTGCGGGTCATGGGCAAGAAGGCCGGCGCCATCACCTGTATGGTGGATATTCTCAAGGGCGTGGCTGCCGTGCTGATCGGGATGCTGGCTCTGGGGGATGCCGGTGCATACCTGTGCGCTCTCTGCGTCTTCCTGGGTCATGTGTGGCCCATCGTGTATAAATTTCGGGGAGGCAAGGGCGTTGCGACGGCCTTTGGCGCGGTGCTGGCGGTGAATCCGCTGCTGGCCCTGATTGCGCTGGCGATCGTGGCCGCCGTCGTGCTTATCTCCAGGAGGATGTCGCTGGGATCCATCGTGGGCTGCATTGCCTTTGCGGTACAGGCGGCATTTCTGGAA
>JAUNRL010000144.1:292-3004 GCA_030535715.1 Bacillota bacterium | reverse complement strand
CCTCGTTGAATGAATAGACAAATTTCTTCATTTCCATTACGCTCCTCACTCTTAAAACTGTAAACGCTCTTCAATGTATTCTCTCACCTGACTGGCAGGGATGCGAATCTGTTCCATGGTGTCACGGTCGCGGACCGTCACACAGCCGTCTTCCCGCGTATTGAAATCCACACAGATCGAAAACGGGGTTCCGATCTCGTCCTCTCTGCGGTACCGCTTGCCGATGGATCCGGTTTCATCGTAATCGACGCGGAAATACTTCTTCAGTTCATCATAGAGAGGTTCGGCCTCCGGGCCCAGTTTTTTGCTCAAAGGCAATACTGCCGCCTTGAACGGCGCCAGGGCCGGATGCAGCCGTAGCACCTTGCGGATATCCTCTTTGCCTTTGCCGTCCACCAGGATCTCCTCGTCATAGGCATCCACCAGAAAGGCCAGCAGCATACGTTCCACACCCACCGACGGTTCGATGCAGTAAGGCACATACTTCTCGTTGGTTTCCGGATCCAGATAGCTCATGTCCTGACCGGAATGGGTTTGGTGAGCCATCAGATCATAGTCCGTCCGGGAGGCAACGCCCCACAGCTCGCCCCATCCGAAGGGGAAGCGGTATTCAATGTCCGTGGTCGCGTTGCTGTAGTGGGACAGCTCCTCCGGATCGTGATCCCGCAGCCGGATGTTCTCTTCCTGAAGGCCGAGGGCCTTCAGGAAGTCCGCGCAGTAATCCTTCCAGTAAGCGAACCACTCCAGTTCCGTTCCCGGGCGACAGAAAAACTCCAGCTCCATCTGCTCGAATTCCCGGGTTCGGAAAATGAAGTTGCCCGGCGTAATCTCATTGCGGAAGGACTTGCCTACCTGAGCGATCCCGAAGGGGATCTTCTTCCTTGCGGTTCTCTGCACGCTTTTGAAATTGACGAAGATGCCCTGTGCCGTCTCCGGACGGAGATAGATCTCCGCGGTGGAATCCTCCGTCACCCCCTGGAAGGTTTTGAACATCAGGTTAAACTGGCGGATCCCGGTGAAATCCGATTTGCCGCAGTCCGGGCAGGAGATCGGCTTCTCCGCGATGAAATTCTCCATCTTTTCGTTGGACCAGCCGTCAACCACGACGTCGGTGATGCCCTGTTCCTTCAGCCAGCCCTCGATGAGCTGATCCGCGCGAAAGCGGGACTTGCAGGCCCGGCAGTCGATCAGGGGATCGGCGAAGCCGCCCACGTGGCCGGATGCCACCCAGGTTTCCGGATTCATCAGGATGGCAGCGTCAAGACCCACGTTATACTTCGATTCCTGAACGAATTTTTCCGCCAGGCGTCCTTGATGTTGTTCTTCAGTTCCACGCCGAGAGGGCCATAGTCCCATGTGTTGGCCAGGCCGCCGTAGATCTCGGATCCCGGGAAGATGAAGCCCCGGTTTTTTGCCAGGGCGGTGATTTTTTCCATGGTGATGTCTGTACTCATATCGGTCGGGACAAAAACTTATTCTTCGTCCTTTGCTTCCTCCTTCATTTCTTCAGCGGCTTCTTCCGCCTCTTCGGCTCTGCCTTTGGCTTTATCCATCAGGTCATCGGCTTTTTCTTTCAGGTCGCCGGCGGCGTCCTTCGCCTTACTGTAATACTCGGTTTCCTTGATCCTGTCCGTGTATTCTCCGCCTACGGTCCTGCCTTTTTCATAAAACTCGGCTCCCTTCTCCCTGGCTTTTTCGGCAAGATCACTGCCTTTTTCGATGGCTGTGCTGACCGTATCGGAAACGGTGTCGCTGATGTCGATAATCGTGCCGTCGGTCTTGATCACCTCAATGGTGCACTTGAACCCGAAGGCCGCAGCCACGGCGACAATGGAAGCCAGCGGAGCAATACAGATGCCCAGAATGCCCGCATTCAGAGGCACGTTGAGGATCGTGTCGTCCTCACGCTTGATCTGAATCCTGGCGACGTTGCCTCTTTTGATCAGTTCCTTCAGTTTGGCGAACATCGCCTGTCCCTTTTCGCCGAATCCTCTCTCCTTCTTGCCTGCGTTAACGGTCTCCTCGATGGCAATGATCGCATCGACCACGCTGCCGTCGGTTTCTTCCAGGGCTTCCTTGGCTTCGGCATAGGTTACGCCGGTTCTGTCCTTGACCAGTTCGATTTTTTCAAGAGTAATCTCCATCTTCATTTCCTCCTTTTTCAGACGAGTTTTTCGCTTTTCATGTCCGTAACGTCCAGATGGTAGGCCGCATACTCCCGAATCAGCTTCTGCAGCAGGATTCCCATCTCTTCATGCAGGGCAATATTCTCCAGCTTGTCCAGCGGATGATTGACGAAGTATTTCAACACACTAACTATATCAAATTGTTCACAATAAATCAACGTGCTGTCACCGGATTTCTGGAGTCCGCCGGCGCAGTCCGCACAGACGATTCCGCCCTCCCGCACGCTGAAGGAGTACGCCGGTTTCTCCTCACCGCAGACCACGCACCGGTCCAGCTGCGGCATGGAGCCGGAAAGGTGCAGCAGTCTGGTCTGATAGGCCAGCACCAGGGTGCCGATACCCTTCTCCCGGTGTTCCAGAATCCGGAAAAACTCGATGAGGGTATCGAAGAGCGCCGGCACGGGCAGCTCCTCAGGAAGGACCCTGCCGGTAAATTCCAGCACATAAGCGCCCTGCATATACTTCTCCACATTCTCGCCGATGCCGTAAAAGCTGCGGAGAACCTCTGCGGAATTGATGTTGTAGC
>JAUNRL010000144.1:0-257 GCA_030535715.1 Bacillota bacterium | reverse complement strand
TGTTCCTGAACAGCTCGTACTTTCCGTAGGTAAAGGGACGCATGGCCAGAGCGCCCCGGCTTCGGCCCTTCCCGCCCAGACTCGTTCCGGCGCTGATTTTGCCGTATTTGCGGGTAAAGAGCTGAATCATTCTCCGGTTATATGAAGTTTTGATCTGTCTGAGGACGATGCCCTCGGTATCGGTCAGCATGGCCTTCCCGTCTTCCCCCTTCTCCTGTGTTCCTGCCTTGTTCCTGCAGGCGGGCTTACGCCTGTCC
>JAUNRL010000143.1 GCA_030535715.1 Bacillota bacterium | reverse complement strand
GGGAAACAGCCTGAGAAGGATTCTTCTCAGTTCCCTTCCGGGTGTTGCGGTTACCTCGGTGAAGATCGACGGTATCCTGCATGAGTTTTCGACGATTCCGGGCATTAAGGAAGATGTTACCGAAATCATTCTGAATCTGAAGAAACTGGCGATCCGTCTGAGCGGTGAGAGCGAAAAGCGCGTGCTCATCAGCGAGATCGGTCCGAAGGAAGTGACCGCCGCGGATATTCAGGTAGATTCCGACATTGAGATCTTTAACCCCGATCTGCACATCGCTACGCTGGACGAGGGCGCCACGCTGGTCATGGAGATCAACCTGGCCAGAGGAAGAGGCTATGTTCCGGCCGAAATGAACAAGGATGAGAATACGCCGATCTCTGTGATCCCGACGGATTCCATTTATACACCGGTTAGAAAGTGCAACTTCACCGTGGAGAATACCCGTGTCGGTCAGGTGACGGACTACGACAAGCTGATCCTGGAGATCTGGACAGACGGTTCCGTCACGCCCAGTGAAGGCGTTTCCATCGGCGCCAAGATCATGCAGGAGCACCTGAACCTGTTCGTGGAGCTGAACGATTCTGCGGAGGGAATGGAGATCATGGTCGAGAAGGAAGAGAACCAGAAGGAGAAGGCTCTGGAGATGACCATCGAGGAGCTGGAGCTTTCCGTCCGATCCTTCAATTGCCTGAAGAGAGCAGCGATCAACACCGTGGAAGAGCTGACCCAGAAGAGCGAAGAGGATATGATGAAAGTCAGGAACCTCGGCAAAAAGTCTCTTGATGAGGTCAAGAAGAAGCTGGAAGAGCTGGGACTGTCCCTGAAGCAGGGCGACGAATAATCAATTAAGGAGGAAGCAGAAATGCCAGGATACAGAAAGTTAGGCAGAAATTCCGCTCACCGCAAGGCGATGCTGAGAAATCTTGTCACCGATCTGCTGAGAGAGGGCAGGATCACCACCACCGAGACGAGAGCGAAGGAAGCCAGAAGACAGGCAGAAAAAATGATTACGCTGGCAAAGCGCGGAGATCTTCACGCGAGAAGACAGGCATTGGCATACATCTATGACGAGTCCGTCGTCACCAGGCTGTTTGACGAAATCGGACCGGCTTATGCCGAACGCCAGGGCGGATACACCAGAATCCTGAAGCTTGGCCCCCGCCAGGGAGACAATGCGGAGATGGTGTTCCTGGAACTGGTCTAAAGCGCAAAGGCAACGCATCATTTGAAGCACACAGAAAGGACTGACATGCACGTCAGTCCTTTTTCTCGAGTGCGCCGGGCATGGAGCTCCGCCCGTTCAGTCCACCCGATCGGTCTATTCACCGAAGGCTTCGACGATTTCGTCCATAATCTGCATGATGGGAAGATGCTGAGGACAGGCTTTCTCGCACGCGCCGCACTTGACGCAGCCGGAAGCGTGTTCTTCCTTGTTCAGCCAGAGATGATACTCTTCCTTCAGTTTCGGGTTGTGTTCGTAGGCGCCGAAGTCGTTGAAGTAGCGGATTACATAGGGGATGTTCACTCCGTTGGGGCAGGGCATGCAGTACCGGCAGGTGGTGCAGGGGTACTTGATCAGCTGGTGATAGAGATCGGCCACACGGCAGATCAGGGCCTCTTCTTCTCCGGTCAGGACCGGCAGATCCTCCCGGGTAAAGAGGGCCAGGTTATCCTCCAGCTGTTCCATGGAACTCATGCCGCTGAGGATGGTCAGCACTTCCGGTCGGGCAGCCACCCACTTGAAGGCCCATTCAACCGGTGGACGCCGCACCGGCGTCGTCTGCCAGACCTCTTCGATGACCGGCGGAATGGCATCGGTCAGCCGGCCGCCCTTGAGGGGCTCCATGATCATGACGGGAATGCCCCAGGAGGCAGCATAGCGCAGCCCCCGAAGTCCTGCCTGAAACTCCGTGTCCACATAGTTGAGCTGAATCTGGCAGAATTCCCAGGGGTAAGCATCGATGACCTCCTCGAAGAGATCGGCGTCATCGTGATAGGAGAAGCCGATGTGCCTGATTTTTCCCTCGGCCTTCAGTTCCTCCAGAATGGGCAGGATGCGGCACTCCTGCACCGTCTTCCAGCCGGTCCGGTTGATGCAGTGGATCAGGTACATGTCGATGACATCCACGTCCAGGCGTTCCCTTTGCTTCTCGAGGAAACGGCGGACATCTTCCTCCTTCTTCACCAGCCAGAGGGGAAGCTTGTCAGCCAGCAGAGTTTTTTCCCGATATCCGTCCTTCAGGGCGCGGCCGATGATGGATTCACTCAGGCCGCCGTGGTAGGTGTAGGCCGTGTCCACATAGTTGATGCCGCTGTCGAGGGCGTGGCGGACCATGCGGATGGACTGTTCCTCATCGACGGTGCCGTCCTCTTTCACAGGAAAGCGCATCCCGCCAAGACCCAGCAGGGAAACGTCGCCGATGGCGGTATTCGATCGATACAGCATAGTGTTTCCTCCGTTATTGAGATGGGTCTATTATAGCAGAAGACAGCGGTACGGCAAAGCACTGACCAGACAGACGGACAAAGACAGCATGGATGTGGAGCTGGATCTGAAGCTGCTCAGAAACCTGATCGCAAAAGATGGAAGGACTCGGATTTCGGATTGAAATAGCGACCCAACTTGTTGTAGCCAATCGGGCACCATCAGGAGGAAGCAAATGCGTGAACGTTGCCTTTGCAAAAGAAAATACTTCATACGGGCGTTGCTTTTGGCGGCGTTTGTTTTGGTTAGGGAGTACATATCTGATGTACTCATGGTTCTTCTCAAGCGCCCCCTTCTGCCAAGAGGAATTAGGGTTGCAGTAGAAGACATAGGACAGCTGTTCTCCTGTTAATGTGGAGAATTCAATGCTGCCGGGAGCAGAGAATTCAGATCCGTTGTCAGTGAGAATAACTTCGAAGAGCCTTGAAAACTCAAATTCACCAGGCAGCTTGTGTAAATCAAGGAGTACTTTCCCTGTATGAAGTGGGTGACGAACTTGAGTCGGATCGTCTCCCAAACGTAAGA
>JAUNRL010000142.1:1286-3031 GCA_030535715.1 Bacillota bacterium | reverse complement strand
TTCCGCCTTCGATGGCAGCGGCAGCAGGCGCGTCCACAGGAGCCGCTTCGGTCTGCGCGGCAGTATTATAACCGTTCACACTGTCCCAATAAGTCAGCAGATTAGGCTGAGAAAGCACTTCCGCATAGGTGAAGGCTGCGGCATAGGGCGGGGTATCGAAGGCTACCAGCGCGGCCACGCCGTTGTTGAGATCAGCAGTGATGGGATACCAGACGCCGATGCTATTAGGATTACTCTTACCGTAGTCCTTGCCGGCTTCACCGAACATCACGCGCTGGGCCAGATCGGCCAGGGTCGCAGCAGCGTCACCACCGCCAAACTGGCAGGCAGCCCGGAACACGGAGGGCGTACCGGCAGTTCCATCGGCAGCACCGATCAGGTACTCATATTCATCACCCATAACGCCGGCGGAGAAGAAGGCAAATTCCTTTGCTTCCTCGGCAGGATAAGTATCCAGGATATACTGGGAACCGGCGGTGGAAACCAGGCTGTTGTAACCGATCAGCACCCGCGCTTTCTGGTTCTTAGTCAGCACGCCAGCAACCACGGTGCGGTTGTCGCCGGAAATATCCATTTCCGTGGTGGATTCGCTCAGGCTTTCCACGCGGTCGGCTACCATCTGGCAATAGACAGGATTGGCGATGCGGTCTGCTTCAGATACTTTTTCGCCCATCAGGTTCACATAATCACCATTCACATTTTTGAGCCAGGGCTCAATGATCATGGCTTCACCGGCGCAGCGGTCCTTGGCATCGGCTGAGATGGTGGAGAAGATGAATTCCACATCCCAATCGCCGTTCGGGTCCATGTTCTGCTCGATCCAGGTCTTGGCCACAGAGGCCACATACATACCAATCAGGAATTCGTCATCGGATACCACCGCATCATAGGCATCCTCGCTGATGGTGCCGGTACCGCCGCTGACAACCACCTTCACGCCATCCCGTTCCCGGGCGTCGATCAGGCTGTCTTCCAGGGTCTCAATCTGGCAGGGCAGGATAATCAGCATCTCCGCCCCCTGCAGCACGAAGGTGTTCACCTGCTGCATCTGGGTGGATACGTTGTCATCAGCAGAGGCGATCTGGACGGTGTAGCCCAGGGGTTCAAAGGTGGCTTTCAGGGCGTCCGCTTCCAGCACAGAGATGGAAGAGGACATGTTCTGCATACATACGCCGATGAGCTTGCTGCCCTCGGCCTGGACCGGAAGGATCATCATGCTCAGGATCAGAGCCAGAGAGAGCACGAGGCTGACAAACTTCTTCATAACGTTTCCTCCTTCAATCGTAGGGCTTTCACCCTTTGTTGGGCACAGTGTAGCACCGGACATGGCCGATGTAAACGGTGTTTGGGTTTTTAGCAATTCAAATAATCACGCATCAGAAGGGCGTTCGAAAGCGATTTAATCTAATTTCGAGTTGATAAAAACCGTATTATTCCGGTATAATATGTTTAAGCAGTGTTAAAGGCAATTCTAAATTTCAAGCAAGGAGAACATCATGAACATTGATCGATTGCAGGAATTCTACACCGTTTGTCAAGCCGGCTCTATCCGTGCCGCAGCGGCCTCCCTGGATTTGTCACCGGCCACGTTGACCTCACGTCTTCACGCTTTCGAGCAAGAATTGCGTATTCAATTGATCGGCAGACAAGGAAATCGGCTGGAAATCACCGATGCCGGCAAAAAGCTGTTTTCACAGGCTCCGGATATACTGCAGCGCTGGCAGCAGGTGACGCAGGAGGTGGCG
>JAUNRL010000142.1:562-1276 GCA_030535715.1 Bacillota bacterium | reverse complement strand
ATGCCTATCGCCACCTGCGCATCAGCCTGCCCGAAACAATCATGCCTCTGTTTCTTGGCCCATTCCTGGATCATCTCAATCGCACCTGGCCACAAATCCACATCGACCTGCTGGACGGCACCGATCTATCCATGGAGGATACGCTGCGGTCCGGGGATGTGGATGTGTTCTTTGCCATGATGATCGACCGTCAGACGCCTGCTGATCTGGAACGGCACGATATTGCTACGCCCAATCACCACGTCCTGCTGCCTTCCAGGCATCCGCTGGCGCAAAAGAATGAGGTTCGCCTCCGCGATCTGGATGGAGAACAGTTCATCCTGGCTCCCAACGGGGCCTGCGCCTGCGTGCGAAACTTTCAGCTGACCAACCTGGCTGCTGGGAAAATCCGTTATTCACTCTATGATAGCCAATCCACCATCACCTATTCCAAACTGCTGGTTTCCATTGGTAAAGGACTGTTTCTTTCGCCTTCTCCGGTACCCGATCTGCCGCCCAATACTGCCAGCGTGATTCTGCGTGATCTCCCTTATCCCGCAACACCCTGCTTCTTTGTGCATAAGCAGACCGTCAATGCGGACGCGGCTGCCTTTGTGAGGGACTTTCTGACCTTTACCAAAGATGCAGCCAGGAGAATGCCGCCCAGGGAGGGAAAACACCATGACATCTGAAAGACTCTATGAATTTTGGGTGCTCAGCAAAACACTGAATTAC
>JAUNRL010000142.1:0-552 GCA_030535715.1 Bacillota bacterium | reverse complement strand
GCACATCGCCGCGATGGAAAAGGAATTAAATACACAACTGTTCCTCCGCACCAGCCACGAAGTGACTTTGACCGAGGCTGGGCAAATGCTTGCCCGACAGGCGGAAGAAATCATCAGCCGATGCGATCAGGCGGAGCGCCTGATGCGGCAAAGCAGCGGCCTATCGGGTGGAAAGCTGCGTATTGCCTGCGGGATCGAGCTTTCCTACGCTTCTCACATTCGTTTGTTTGTTCAGCGGTTTATGTCCCGCTATCCTGATACGGAGTTGACCTTTGATGTGCTTCCCGGCTCCATTCCGGAAGAGATCCTTGCCAATTATGATCTGGTGTTTTCCCCCTGTGCCTATTATCATCTGCCTTCGGAAATCACCGCTACCTTCATCCTCAGCCATGGAACCTACATCTATTTGCCGCCGGGACATCCCATGGTGTCACGCTCCATGATTTCCCTGAGCCAACTGGGCAACGAAACGCTGATTGTTCCTCATGCGGGAGAACTTTTTGGCCCCTACGCAAAAAACGCCCAGCTTGCTGAGCGTTATGCAAAGGGAAA
>JAUNRL010000141.1 GCA_030535715.1 Bacillota bacterium | reverse complement strand
CATCAAAAAGAGTATCCTTCCATTCATAATCATCGATTCCGATTTTGTTCATGATTGGAGTTGTCCGATGAACATAATCCCATGCGATCAGATCATATTTGTCTCGGAAATACCGATAGAATGTTGCGGGGGAATACTCACAATTATCCACGATCTCCTGAATTGTAATCTTGTCCACAGAACGATTCTCCGCTAACTCTCTGAATGATTCAGCAAGAATTTCTTGCGTAGTCTTCCGTTTCAAGCTTCATCACCTCCACATAAATGTTCATCAATTATTTTATAATAACACAAAAAACTCCGAAGCATTATACTCCGGAGTTTTTGTTCGTTATTCCGTGTTCAGATGTTGCCTATTTCTTCATCTGCGCCGCAACTTCAGCTGCAAAGTCCTCTTCCTTCTTCTCGATGCCTTCGCCGACTTCGTAGCGGATCATAGAATCCAGTTTCATGTCCTTGCCGATTGCTCTGACCACGTCGTCCACATACTTCTGGACCGTCAGATCGGAATCCTTGACGAACTTCTGTTCCACCAGGCAGACCTCCTTGAGAATGGCCTTGACCTTGCCCGGGATAATCCGGTCAAGCAGTTCTTCCTTCTTGCCTTCATTCAGCAGCTGCTCGCGAACGATCTTCTTCTCGTTCTCCAGCCAGTCCTGATCCACTTCGCGCTCGTCCAGGAACTTCGGGTTCATGGAAGCAACCTGCATGGCCACGTCCTTGGCACAGACCGCGATTTCCTCTGCGGAAGCCTCGGTCTCCATGCCGACGATGACGCCGATCTGTCCCTTGTTGTGAATGTATCCGGTGTACTTGACGCCGGGCTTGCTGAACTTCTCAAATCTGCGGATACTCATGTTCTCGCCGATCTTGGCGATCTTGTTGGTCAGAGCGTCCTTCACGGTGCCTTCCCCTTCATAGGGCAGCGCCATAAACGCATCCATGTCCGCCGCGTCGTTTTCCAGCGCCATCTGTGCCAGCGTCTCGACAAAGGTGATGAACTCATCATTCTTCGCCACGAAGTCCGTTTCGGAGTTGACTTCAACGATCGCCGCCGCGCTGCCGTCTTCTGCGAAAGCAGTCTTCACCAGACCCATTGCCGCGATTCTTCCGGCCTTCTTCGCCGCCTTGGACAGTCCCTTTTCCCGCAGAACCTCAACGGCCTTGTCCATATCGCCGTCAGCTTCTACCAGAGCCTTCTTGCAATCCATCATGCCTGCGCCGGTCATCTCGCGCAGTTCTTTTACCATCTGTGCTGTTACAGCCATATTATATAACCTCCAAAATGTTCAATTACTCAACATCCGCCGGAGCTTCCTCTGCGGGAGCTTCGCTTTCCTCAACTTTGGCTTCTTCAGCAGCCTCAGTGGTCTCCTCCGCTGCGGCCTCCTCGGCCTGCAGATCCTCGCCCTCGTCAAAGCTCTCGCCCTGTCTGGCTTCCAGAACCGCATTCGCCATGCATCCGGCAATCAGCTTGACCGCTCTGATGGCATCGTCGTTGGACGGAATGATGAAGTCCACATCGTCCGGATCGCAGTTGGTGTCCACGATACCGACCACTGGGATATTCAGTTTTCTGGCTTCGTTCACCGCAATCTTTTCCTTCTTCGGGTCGACGACGAAGATCGCGCCGGGCATTCCCTTCATTTCCTTGATGCCACCGAGGAACTTATCCAGTTTCTCATGCTCCAGACGCAGCCTGCCGACTTCCTTCTTGGACAGCTTGTCAAAGGTACCGTCTTCTTCCATAGCCTCAATCTCATAAAGACGCTTGATTCTCTGGGAGATGGTCTTGTAGTTGGTGAGCATGCCGCCCAGCCATCTCTGATTGACATAGAACATGTCGCAGCGGATCGCCTCATCGTGGATAGCCGCCTGCGCCTGCTTCTTGGTTCCGACGAACAGGACCGGTCTGCCGCTGGCCGCGACTTCCTTCATGAAGGCATAAGCCTCATCGATCTTCTTCACGGTCTTCTGCAGGTCGATGATGTAGATTCCGTTTCTCTCGGTAAAGATGTACGGGGCCATCTTGGGGTTCCATCTGCGCGTCTGATGTCCGAAGTGGACGCCTGCTTCCAGCAGCTGTTTCATTGTAATTACTGACATTCTGTTTTCTCCTTCCGGTTTTTTATTCTTCCACCGCAGCCCTTATGGAAGCAGCCTCATGCACGCACTCCGCGCGACAGTCGTTTTCTTCTCCGACCGTTAAGGCACCGGCTTCCGGCAGCTGCCGTGTGCAGTTTTTCCCGGCGCCGGAAATACGGCACCGACATATATCATACTATACTTCCGGCGGCTTGTCCACAGAGAATTCCAGCCCGGCCGATGCGGAATTCAGCTTCGCCGATGCAGGTCTCTGACGCAGAACAGAACGACACCGATCACGTTGAACAGGGCAAAAAACAGATAAACACTCTGCACACCCGTCAGGGGCAGCAGACCGTGGTTCGGAAACCTGCCTCCGATCAGCTGAGACGAATGAACGCCCGGTCACCCTCCGCATGTCCGAAGGTGTCGTCTATGCTCTTGAAATCATTTACATCGATCATGATCACATAGGTTTTCAGACCCTCCCGGTACAGGTTTGAGTCCTGATCAATATACCGCTGAAGCTGGCCCCGGTTGTTCATCTGAATCAGCGGATCCAGAGAAATAAGGTTGTTCGTGATTCTGATGGAGACGGTGCAGAACACAAATACACAGCACAGGGGTGCGGCCAGCATCAACCATGCCTTATGGCCGGTCATCCGGGATCGTTCTCATGTAATCGTCCGCATCCGGAGCAGTCATTCCTCTGAATCCGGAAACTGTTTCAGATACTCCGCCGCCTCATCAATATCCTCTTCGGCGAAGACCCTGAAGCCCGCCTCCCGAAGCATTTGCACCGCCAGTCCCTGTCCGGGGATCTTCGTATCGGTAAACGTTCCATCAAAGATAAACTTGCTTCCACAGGAGGGGCTGTCCTGCTTCATTATGGCGAAGACCACGTTGTTCTCCTTTGCCAGTCGAAGGGCCTCAATCGCACCCTTGGTATATTCCTC
>JAUNRL010000140.1 GCA_030535715.1 Bacillota bacterium | reverse complement strand
CGATCCGTCATATATCACGAGCCATAACAACGCCAGAAACGTCATGGGACGGATCGAACGGGATGATCTGGTGGAGGAACTGATCAAGGCATATCTGAAAAAATAGGAAGGATTGCCTGACAGATCCTGAGGATTCTGACAGCGTATGAGGCGGGCTGAATCGCCCGTCTTTTCTGTATCTGCATTCTGCGGCAGCCGGCATCGGCGTCGATAAGAGAAAGGATGAACAATGAAACGGGCTATCGGACTGGATGTGGGAGATAAGACCATCGGCGCCGCCGTCAGCGACGGGCTTGGTCTGACCGCACAGGGCATAAACACCATCGAGCGGGTGGGCATCAGAAAAGATACGACGAAGGTTATTGAGATGATCCGCGAATACGAGGCGGCAGCTGTGGTGATCGGCCTGCCCCTGAAGTTGGACGGCACGGACAGCCCGCAGACGGAAAAAGTACGGGAGTTTCGCGAAAAGCTGGAGAACAAGATGCATAGTCAGGGGCTGGGGAATGTGGCTGTCGAGTATTACGATGAGCGCCTGACCACAGTCATGGCGGAAAAGGTTCTGGTCGAAGCGGATGTGAGCAGGAAAAACCGGAAAAAGGTCATTGACAAGCAGGCGGCGGTGCTGATCCTGCAGGGCTGGCTGGACCGTCAGAGCGGGCCGGCTCTGCTCTGAGCGTGGTCCAGGGCACAGTCTTTTGATGCTGGCCCTTGCCGGGAAATAAGCAAAGGAGATAAACATGAGAACCCTGTATTTTGATCTTACTTCCGGTGTTTCCGGAGACATGGTCCTCAATGGGCTGATCGGACTGTGCGACAATCCCCAGAATGTCCGGCGGCAGATTGCCGGCATAGAGGAGGGGATTGACGTCCTGACGGCGGTGCATCGCCACAGCTATGCGCATCATCACGATCCGGAAGAGGGAGATCATCATCACGGACATCGCAGTTACGCGCGGGTTCAGGAGATCATCCGCAATCTGGATCTTGCGCCCGTGGTGCAGGAGAAAGCACTGAACATTTATTCGGTGATCGCTGCGGCGGAGTCTCAGGTACATGAGGCGCCGCTGGACGATCTGCATTTTCATGAGGTGGGAAGAACTCAGGCGATCGCCAACATCGTCGGCGCTGCCTTTTGCATAAACGACATCGGCGCCGGCCGGCTGCTCTGTTCGGAGATCTGCGACGGACAGGGCAAAGTGCAGTGTGCCCACGGGGTTCTGGAGGTTCCGGTTCCCGCCGTGCGGGCCATGCTGAAGGACTGCGCGCTGCCATACCGGCAGACGGAACACGAAGGGGAAATGGTTACGCCCTCCGGGCTGGCCATGATCATCGGTCTGGGCTTTGACACAGCCGACCGGCCAAAGGGAACGCCTGTTCGCGAGTCGGAGGCGAAGGGGAGGAGAGTTTTCGGAGAGAAGGGGCTGATGTCTTATCTCTTCGATACGCAGGAATAAACCGCATATTCAGGCCGAAATCAGACGGTCTGAAGCGAGGAGGAAATACTATGCCGGCAGTTTTGTTCTGCTGACTATGATCAAGATGTCGATTACCGGAAAATAACAGGAGGTAACCCATGGATAAACTTCATCAGAAGCAGGAGGAACTCAAAAAACGGATCGCGTCCTTCGGAAGCTGCGCCGTGGCATTCTCTTCCGGCGTGGATTCCACCTATCTGCTCAGCATCGCCCACGAAGTGCTGGGGGATCAGGCCGTGGCGCTGACCGCGACGGCATCGCTGTTTCCCATACGGGAAACCGAGGAGACCGTTGAATTCTGCAAGTCCAGAGGGATCCGGCATATTCTGTTCCCCGCGGAGGAAATGAAGGTGGAGGGACTGGAACAGAATCCGGTGGACCGCTGCTACATCTGCAAAAAGAACCTGTTTACCAGGATGCTGGCGATAAAGGAGAAGGAAGGTCTGGCGGAGATCATCGAGGGCTCCAATATCGACGACGACAACGATTATCGGCCCGGAAGCCGGGCTCTCGCGGAACTGGACATCCGGAGCCCGCTGAAGGACGCGGGTCTGTCCAAAGAAGACATCCGTACATTGTCCGAGGAACGCGGACTGAGCACATGGAACAAACCCTCCTTTGCCTGTCTGGCATCCCGGATCCCTTATAAAGAAAGAATTACCCTGGAAAAGCTTTCTATGGTCGAAAGGGCGGAAGAGATCCTTTCCGATATCGGATTTATCCAGTACCGGGTCCGGATCCATGAAAACGTGTCGGGAAACGGACAGCTGGCCAGAATAGAAATCCTGCCCAACGATTTTAACCGGATCCTGAACGACGATATCCGGGAAACCATCACGGAGGAGTTCCGAAAGATCGGATTCCGGTTTATCACCCTGGACATCATCGGATACCGCATGGGCAGCATGAACGAGGGGATACAGGACTAGACATCCTGTCTGGCAGATCTTAAACTCTGCCGATAATCATAATTTTGGGAAAAGTCAGGGCAAAGAAGCCCGGAGGGTGCGAAAAGGTCCCCCGGGCTTCTTTGCTATGGAATGTGGTTTGGTATGGACGTCAGTGTCACAGATCCGTCGGAATGATCAGCTGATCTCCCGGATGAATGTCTTCCGCGTGAAGATCGTTAAGCTGCGAGATCACATATACCGCCTTCCGCACGTCTGTCCGGTCATCTTTATACTCATTCGCTATGGACTATAAGGTATCTCCGTATCCTACGGTATATGTCGGATAGTCCTCCAGGACCGATGCCGTGGATACATTCGTCCCGGTCGCGAATCCCAGGCCGCCGGCCAGCATGCATACGGCAATCACCAGAAACACGATAAACCGTACAGGCGACTTTACCCGGTATTTCCGCCGGACTCTTCCCTCACGATGGCTCCTCATATTCTCCCGGTTATTCATCTCTGCCCCTTTCTTCCCTTCTTTGCAAACATTCGTTCTTCCTTGTGTTGGTATCATAACCGAATATACGTTCGTTGTCAAGGGTTTTATGAACATCTGTTCTTGTCCGGCAAAAAAAAAGAACACCCCCTACGGAAAAAGGATATTCTACAGAATATGCA
>JAUNRL010000015.1 GCA_030535715.1 Bacillota bacterium | reverse complement strand
CTTCTCAATGGACTCCGGCTCAAAGTGATCATGATGATCGTGGGTAATAAAAATCACATCCGCATCGTGAGGCTCCTCTTCGATCCCATAAGGATCAAAATAGAGCACCTGGCTCCCCTGAACCCGGATGCTGCTGTGCTTGTTGATCGTGATTTTTTCTATCATCTTGGCAACCTCCCGATGGTATTATCATAGAACAAAACCCTGCTTCCCGCAAGACTGCAAATGCATACCGTTTCAGCACCATTCTGAGAAAACAGTCTGACCTGCATCCCGGAAGAGCAGGGGCTCCGGCCGGAGTTGCCTTTGCAGGCGCGCCTAACTCCAGTAGTGGCCAAAGAGGATCAGCAGGTAGCCGGCACTATCGAGAGCAGCATCATGGGCGCGCCGATCTTCAGGAAGTTGATAAAGGTGATGGGATAACCGCGGCGCCCGGGTGCAAAGGCAATGCCCTTTTCCCGGCCGACGGGCGGTCAACGCGAAAAGACTGCTGCACGAAGCGTCTGTTTCGCTGTGCAGCAGTCTGCGTTGCAATCTCTTGCCGGACATCCCGGACGGGATTGCCCTTGCCCGGAACCTAGTACACATCTTCCCAATTGGCTGTACATTTTCACGCAGGACGAAATCGTTGCAGCAAGGCGGATGAAGGAGGCGTACCCGTAGGTACGTCGATTGAACACAACGCAGTTGCAACGGTTTCGAACAAGCGAAAATGTATAATAGTTAAATTGGAAGAGGTGTACTAGTTCCAGTATCCGCCGAAGAGCACCAGCAGATAGCCGGTGGCCAGTACGATGGACATGAGCATCATGGGTGCGCCGACCTTCAGGAAGTCGATGAAGGTGATGGGATAACCCCTTCTTCCGGCGATACCCGTCAGGACAACGTTGGCCGATGCGCCGATGATGGTTCCGTTGCCGCCGAAGCAGGCGCCGATGGACACCGCCCACCAGAGGGGCCAGACGTCGATGCCCTCCGCCGCCATGGTCGTAATCAGCGGGATCAGAGTGGCGACGAACGGGATGTTGTCCAGGATCGCGGAGCAGATAGCCGACACCCAGAGTATGACGATCATCAGCACGACATAGTGAGTGCCCGTGGCCTCGATCAGCGTTTCCGCCAGCATATGAATCAGACCGACCTTTTCCAGACCGCCAACCACGATAAACAGGAAGGCGAAGAAGACGATGGTGGGCCATTCCACATCGTGGACGGTCTCTTCCACGTCTTGTCCGCCGATCAGGATCATCAGAGCTGCGCAGGACAGCGCGATGACGCTGGTCTTCAGCTCAAGCGTATCGTGAAGCAGGAAGGCGACGGCAACCAGGAAGATCATGACCACGCTCTTGATGAAGAGGATACGGTCCTTGATCATTTCCCCTTCGTCCATCTGCATGATCAGTTCCATTTTCTCCGGGGTAACCGTCAGACCTTTCTTGTACATGAACTTGAAAGCGAAAATGGTAGCAACCATGGTAATGACCACGATGGGGCCGTCGTAAATCACGAACTGCAGAAAGCTGATGTCCGCCGCGCTTCCCAGCATAATGTTCGGCGGGTCGCCGATCAGGGTTCCCGTGCCGCCGACGTTGGACGAGATGATCTGGGTCATCAGGAAGGGAATCGGGTTCAGATCCAGCTTCTGGCAGATGCTGAAGGTCATGGGCCCGATCAGAAGAACCGTCGTAACGTTGTCCAGGAAGGCGGACAGAACAGCGGTGATGATCATAAAGGAGATCATGATCCGCCAAGGGTCGCCTTTGGAAATCTTGGCGGACTTAACCGCCAGATATTCAAACAATCCGGAATTCTTAACCACCGCAACGAACATCATCATGCCGATCAGAACGCCGATGGTGTTGAAGTCGATGAATCCCAGGGCTTCTTTCGGTTCCAGTATCCCGATCAGCACCAGCAGCATAGCGCCGATAAGAGCACAAGCCGCACGATGGAGCTTTTCGGAGACGATGACGCCGATAACGGTGACGAAGATGGCTAACGCAATAATCTGTGTAGCTGTCATTTTACTTCTCCTCTGTGTGCAATAATTAACCAGCTCTTTAAAGTATGCCATATTTACGGACCTCAATCAAGAACAATCCGTCTTCGATATTCTGCTTTCGCCCTCCCGTTCCTTCTGTTTTTTCTTCTTGATCTCCTGCTGCCTGACGTATTTGGGTTTGCCGATCTTCAGCCTGTTCTGCACCGGTTTGGGGATAACCGCGTCAGCAATGGCCTCCGTAGCCGAGGGGCCATCCTCCGGCGACTCCCCGATGATGACTTCTTTGATGATGCCCAGGCCGAACTCGGCGGGATCCATGTCGAACTTGCTGTGCTCCCTGTACTCTCGCTCAAACTGCAGGTGCTCCGGCGGCATGCGTTTGCTGAAGGGCACACTGGTATCCTCCCAGACTTTATCGAACAGCACGGCCAGACAGAGCACCCAGGCCAGGAAGAAAAACCACATCAGCAGCGCGACCACCGAAGACAGCGCGCCGTAGACGATGTCATAGTTGGCCAGGGAGCCGGCGTAGTACGAATACCCCGCCGTCACGACCAGCATTCCCGCGGCTGCGAAGAGCGATCCCGGGATGACATGCCGGAAGGGTTTGCGTTCCGTGGGCAGGATGTAGAGATTGTAGCTGATCATAATGAAAAACAGGAAGAATCCCAGCGGCCAGCGCAGCCACATCCATGTGCTGTCGGTGTACCTGTCCGGATTCTGTCCGATCGATGAGAAAATGCCGTATAGAATAACCTTGCCGTAGCAGAGAATCACAATGGAAAGGACAATGGTGATAATGGTGACGAACAGGGTCTTGATGGCCCGGATCCGTTCGACAAAGAAGCTGCGGCCGGTGCTGTCGCCTTCGGTCAGCGTGTAGTTGGCGATCCGGGTCATGGCGAATGATGCCCGGGAGCCCGCCCACAGGGCAATAATCAGGAAAATGATGTTTCCGAAGCCCAGGGAGGAGAACTTGAACAGGCTCTTCACCATGCCGGGCAGCTGATGTCCGGTGTACTCCTGTATCAGGTTCACCGCCGTTTCGATGCTGATGTTGAACACGCCCAGAATCTGGGCAATCAGAATGATCGTCGGCACAATGGACAGAATCAGATAGAAGGAAATCTGCGCCGCAAACCCCTGGTAATACGGGTCCTGCAGCTGGCGGAATCCCATGATGAACATTCGGATGATTCGATCCCTCAGCGTCTTCATCGTTTTTGCAGTTCTTCTTCCAGTTTCTTCAGCGCATTCGCCCGGTGACTGATTCGGTTTTTCCGCTCCGCCGGTAGCTGTCCGAAGGTCTTATCGTATCCTTCCGGTACAAAGAGCGGATCGTAGCCGAAGCCGCCTTCACCCTTCTCCTCGAGCAGGAGGTGCCCTTTCACGGTTCCCCGCGCCGTAATGATTTCCCCGTCCGGAAAGACCAGGGTGATGACGGAAACGAACCGACTGGTCCGATCCTCATAGGGGATGCCGCGAATGAGCCGGATCAGTTTGCGGTTGTTGTCTTTGTCGTTGGAGTCCTCGGCCGAAGCCGCGGCCGCCGCTTCCCGAACAGCCCCGTTCGGCAGCAGGTCATCCGGCATGGCGGCAAACCGGGCAGAATAGATCCCCGGCGCCCCGCCCAGGCAGTCCACCTCCAGCCCCGAATCATCGGCGATGGTCGGCCGACCGCACAGCTTCATGATTTCCACGGCCTTCTTACGGGAATTCTCTTCGAAGTTCTTCCCGTCCTCCACGATCTCCACATCTGGAACCCCCGCCTCATCCCGCGGAATGATTCGCATGCCAAAACGAGCCATAATGGCTTCCATTTCCCGGATCTTATGCTTGTTGCGCGTCGCGGCGACGATGACGTTTTCCGGCAGAGTCATGGGTTGCCTTTCCATCTAAAATCACAAAAACTCATATTATTAAGTATACCACATTCTCCACTTCGTGCTTTGATTTTTTATGCGTATCGCCGAAAGCTTCGCCCTGTGGGCGTCATCAAAGTCAAACCAGTATCCCTCAAGCGGCAATGGCATGCAGTATGCGGTTTTGGCCTTACCCCGGCATTTCCGCATACTCCAAACCGCCCTTTCATGTTTTGATTTCCATTATTTTCTACTCACTTTGTCCCGCCGGCCGTTATCTATAAATATTTTCCAGTAACTTTACAGCAAAGGCAATCCCTGTTATATTGAACATACCCGCAGGCGGCCGCCGCGGAGCACACGAAGCGGACGCGCGACAGTAAGCCGCCCGCGGGCAACAGGCGCCGCGAAACGGCGCGGAGGAAAGAAGGAGAGGAAAGCATGAACATCGTGCTGCTGGACGGGCACAGCATTAATCCGGGAGATCTGAGCTGGAAGCCGCTGGAGGGGCTCTGCGATCACTTCACGGTTTATGAGCGGACAGCGCCGGAAGACATCGCGGACAGAATAAAGGACTGCGAGATCCTCATGACCAGCAAGTGTTTTATTACCAGAGATCTGATGAAGGGCGCGCCGAAACTGAAGTATATCGGCTCTACGGCCACCGGATACAACAATATCAACATCGAGGCAGCCCGGGATCTGGGCATCGCCGTGACCAATATCCCGGCCTACTCTACGGAAGCGGTGGCTCAGCATGCCATCGCGCTGATGCTGGAGCTGACCAATCAGGTAGGATTGCACAGCGAAAGCGTGCATGCGGGCGAGTGGACCGACTGTGAATATTTCTGCTACTGGAAAAAGCCGGTAACCTTACTGGCCGGACGATCCCTGGGTATTATCGGCTACGGCGCCATCGGCAGGCGGGTCGGGAAAATCGCGGAAGCGCTGGGCATGAGCGTCAACGTCCACAGCCATGACCGGCAGGCCACAGTCACCTCGGACTTCGTAACGCTGCACTGTCCGTTGACCGCAGAGAATGCGGGCATGATCAACAGGGCATTTATCAAAGAGATGAAGCCCGGTGCGTTCCTGATCAACACGGCCCGAGGCGGGCTGGTCAATGAAGCCGACCTGGCGCAGGCTCTGAACGACGGTACTCTGGCGGGCGCTGCGGTGGATGTGCTGTCTTCCGAACCACCTGCGGCGGACAACCCGCTGCTTCACGCCGATAACTGCATCATCACGCCTCACATCGCCTGGGCGCCGCGGGAGATGCGGCGGCGGGTCATCGACGTGCTGGCGGGGAACCTCATGGACTGGCGCAATGGCGGAACCCTGAACAGAGTCGAAATCGGACCAGCGGACTGAGGCTGCCGGCGCCAGAGGAAATATAAGAACGATCCTACCGAGCCATATCGGAGGCGGCTGCTTTGTCTCCCTTCATGAAATCCTATATTGTCTGGTTCAACCGAATCGTGACCATCCTGATCTATCTGGTCTACCCGGCGCTGCTTGTCCTGCTCTTCACCCAAAGAGGGGCCATCCCCCTCGACAGAGGTCTAATCCCGGCAATCCTGATTCCGGGGATCTCCTTCGTGCTGCTGAGCATCTACCGGCGTACGGTGAATTCGCCGCGGCCCTACGAGGTGTTCGATCTTCCACCGATCATCGATAAAAAAACGGCCGGGCATTCTTTTCCCAGCCGTCATATCTTCTCGATGTTTATCATCGCCACCACTTGTTTTTACTTCTATCCGCCGGCCGGCGTGCTCATCGGCCTGACCGGCGCCGCGCTGGCTCTGAATCGGGTGCTCGGCGGCGTCCACTTCATAAAAGACGTCGCTGCCGGCGCGCTCATCGGCATCGCCTGCGGCATTCTCGGCTTTTACGTCATCCTGCCGCTGCTCTTCTGACCGGCGCGCTCACCAAAACCGGAAACACTTGCCGCAGGCCTCCTCCACCCAGGGCACGCAATGAACGACCAGGGTGTTGCCCGGCCGGCAGACGTTCTCCACAATCTGCCTCATGTTTCTTTTTCCGGTATTGACTTCCTCGGGATTCCTCCCGTTTTCTCTTCGGTCTTCGCACAAAGTCAACGTTGCCTTTGCAGCATACATAGTATATCCAAAAAACATTTGAGGGGTTGCATATTATTCATATTGGTGTATAATCATTCGCGTAGACGAATGGTGCTTCTTTTTTATGCAATGAGGAGGAAATAAAATGGAAAAAGAAAAAGTCGTACTCGCCTATTCCGGCGGACTGGACACTTCGGTCATCATGAAGTGGCTGAAAGAGAACTACAACTATGATGTGATCGCCGTCTGCTGCAACGCCGGCCAAAAGGAGGACTTCGACGCCATCGAGCAGAAGGCTCTGGCCACTGGCGCCATCAAGGCCCTGACCATCGACCTGCGGGAGGAGTTCATCACCGATTACATCTGGCCGACCCTGAAAGCGGACGCCATTTACGAAGGTCAGTACATGCTGGGCACCTCCATGGCCAGACCGCTCATGGCGAAGAAGCTGGTCGATGTCTGCGAAAAGGAGCAGGCTTTCATCATCGCTCACGGATGCACGGGCAAAGGCAACGACCAGGTTCGGTTCGAAGCGTCCATTAACGCCCTGAACCCGGCCATCAAGGTCATGGCTCCCTGGCGGTCCCCCAAGTGGCCCTTCGAGTCCAGAGAAGATATGATCGAGTACGCCAATAAGCATAACATTCCCATCAGTCAGTCCAACGCGAAGATCTACAGCCGCGACGAAAACGTCTGGCACATCAGCCACGAAGGGGGCGAACTGGAGAACCCGTGGAACGAACACTTCAATTCCATTCACGTGCTGAGCGTTCCGCCGGAGGAGGCGCCGGACAAACCCGCTTATGTGGATATCGATTTCGAAGAGGGCATCCCCGTGGCTGTGAACGGCGAGAAGCTGGGGCCCATCGAACTGCTGTCAAAACTCAACGACCTGGGCAGCGCCAACGGCATCGGCACCGTGGATATCATCGAGAACCGTCTCGTCGGCATGAAAAGTCGGGGTGTCTATGAAACGCCGGGAGGAACCATCCTCTTCGCCGCTCACGCCGGCCTGGAACAGCTGATCCTCGACCGGGATACGACCCAGTACAAGATGATCGTCGCCCAGAAGTTCGCACAGCTGGTCTATGACGGTCTGTGGTTCACCCCGCTGCGGGAGGCCATCAGCGCCTTCGTCGACAAGACTCAGGAGAAGGTCACCGGCACGGTGAATATGAAGCTGTACAAAGGCCAGGCCTATGTAGCCGCGCGGAAGGCGCCCTACTCCCTGTACAACGAGGAATTCGCCACCTTCAGCAAGGACGACGTCTACAACCAGCATGACGCCGAAGGCTTCATCAACCTGTTCTCCCTGCCGCTGAAGATCCGGGCGATTCAGAAGCTGACCGTTGAGGGCGGCGCGCCGATGCACGAATCTCTGGAGATGAAAGTCCTGAAGGGCAGCGACTTCATCGAGTAAGGAGGCCCGCCATGAAAATGTGGAAAGGCAGATTCGCCAAGGCATCCACCGCATCTGCCGATGAATTTAACGCGTCCATCGGCTTCGACCAGCGGCTGTATCGGGAGGACATCACCGGCAGCATCGCCCACGCGAAAATGCTCGGCCGGCAGGGCATCCTGACGGAGGAAGAATCTGCGCTGATCGTAAACACGCTGGAGGAAATCCTCGCCGACATTGAAGCCGGAAAGATCGAATTCACCGTCGAAAACGAGGATATTCACATGAATATCGAGTCTGTTCTGACCGCTCGGATCGGGCAGACGGGCAAAAAGCTGCACACGGCGAGAAGCCGCAACGACCAGGTAGCGCTGGATTTCCGGCTCTACCTGAAAAAGGAATCCGCCGCCATCGACGAAGCGCTGGCCGAATTGCTGGAAACGCTGGCCACTCTGGCGGAGCAGCACCAGGAGACCATCATGCCCGGCTACACACACCTGCAGCGGGCACAGCCCGTGACCCTGGCCTATCACCTGCTGGCCTATTACCAGATGTTCGCCAGGGATCGGGAGCGGTTTGCCGATGCCCTGACGCGCATTGACCGTCTGCCCCTGGGCAGCGGTGCACTGGCCGGCACCACCTACCCCACTGACCGGGACTTTCTGGCAGAGGAACTGGGCTTCGCCTCGGTTCTGCCCAACAGCATGGATGCCGTGGCGGATCGGGACTTCGCCCTGGAGTTTCTGAGCTGCTGCTCCATCACCATGATGCATCTGTCCCGTTTCTGCGAGGAACTGATCCTCTGGAGCTCCGTGGAGTTCGGCTTCATCGAAATCGACGATTCCTTTTCCACCGGCAGCAGCATCATGCCCCAGAAAAAGAATCCGGACATGGCGGAGCTGATCCGCGGCAAATCCGGCCGAGTCTACGGCGACCTGATGAATCTGCTGACCATCTGCAAGGGACTGCCCCTGGCCTATAACAAGGATCTGCAGGAGGACAAGGAACCGGTCTTCGACGCGGTCGATACCCTGAAGGCTTCTCTGGGGATCTTCACCGAGATGATTCAAACCATGAAGGTCAATGACGGGAAGATGGCGGCAGCCGCCAGATACGGCTACATGAACGCCACCGACGCGGCCGACTACTTGGCCGCCAGGGGCATTCCCTTCCGGGACTGCCACGAGATCATCGGCCGGATGGTTCTCTACGCCATCCAAAACGGCAAGGCGCTGGACGAGCTGACCATGGAGGAATTCCATTCCTTCTCCCCGGCCTTCGGCGAAGACATCTATGACAAGATCGCCGTCCGAAGCTGCATCGAGGCCAAGCAGTCAGCGGGCTCCACGTCTTTTGCCAGCGTAGCAAAGCAGATCGCTGATATCCGCACCGGTACCGAGTAGTACGCATCCCGTACGGCCTGCTCGGCCGCGTAACACGCGCTCCTCACTGCGGGCATCCGCAGATGAAGCACCATAGTGAAACTCTCCTCTGTTTTCCGGCGGGGAGTTTTCATGTTTCCCTCTGGTTGCTTTCACAGAAATCGATAACACACTTAACAAGTATGCTTTTAACATCCGGCGGCAAGGCGAAAACGCCTTTGTTCAGACGATCTCTTTTGGTATATGATAATTGTGTAAAAATGTAGATAAACAGGGAGGAAAAATCCATGAACGAAACCATCCAGAACCTCAAAACCAGACGGTCCTGCCGAAAATACCGGCCGGAACAGCTCTCCCGCGATGAACTGAACACCATCCTGGAGGCGGGCACTTATGCGCCCACTGGCAGGGGCCGTCAGTCCCCGATCATTGTTGTCGTCCAGGATCCGAAAAAAATCCGGCAGATTGAGCGTCTCAACAGCGCGGTCAAAGGCAACCCCGACGCCCCCGCCTTCTACGGCGCGCCGACCCTGCTGATCGTCTTCGGCCAGACAAACGTGCCCTTTGGTGTTTCCGACGGCAACCTGGTTATCGGCAACCTGCTCAATGCCGTCCACGCCATCGGTGTGGACTCCTGCTACATCTGGCAGGCGAAGGAAGTCTTCGAAACCGAAGAAGGAAAAGCAATCCAAGCCTCCTGGAACATCCCGGACAACTACGCCGGCGTCGGCAACGTGATCCTGGGATACGGTGCCGCTGGCGGCACCGGCGAACCCAGGCCGCGCAAGGAGGATTACATCCGGTTCGTCTGAAACCGGTCCCTGTTCCCGTGCGGCAGTTTCCGGGGTGATCAAACAGTTTTCTACTGTGCCGGTTGTCTTGCAGATTCAGTTGGATTGCCTTTATACGGGCCGGCGCTTCGCTGATCAACTCCAGGGGAAGTTTACCAGCCCGATGATGTACAGGATGATGACGACAATAGGCACCACATACTTGAAGATGGGCTTCATCCAGGGCTGTACCTTCATGCCCTTTCCGGCGTTGGCTTCCGCCAGCAGATTGTCCCATCCCCAGCCGAAGCGGTCGCTGCTGCAGAACAGGGCGAAGATCAGCGCGCCCAGAGGCAGCAGGTTCGTGCTGACGATAAAATCCCAGAAGTCGAGCCAGGCGCTGCCCTCCGCGAAGGGCTGGAAGTGCAGCACGCTGTAGCCCAGAGCCGTGGTCAGGGCAAGGATGAAGATACCAATGCCGCAGAAAATGGCGCCCTTGCCTCTGCTCCAGCTGGTCATCTCCCGGATCGCCGCCAGAATGTTTTCGAATACGGCCAGTTCCGTGGACAAAGCCGCGAAGGTCATGAACAGGAAGAACAAGCTTCCCCAGAAACGGCCTCCGGCCATATTGTTGAATACCGTCGCCATGGTGTCAAAGAGCAGAGACGGGCCGGCGCCCACTTCCAGATTGTATGTGAAGCAGGCCGGGAAAATGATCAGTCCCGCGACCAGCGCCACGAAGGTATCCAGGCAGATGACGTTGACGGATTCTCCCATGAGCGTCCGTTCTTTGCCGATGTAGCTGCCGAAGATCGCCATAGATCCGATACCCAGAGACAGGGTGAAGAAGGCCTGATTCATGGCCGCCACGATAACGGACGGTGTGATCCTGCCAAAGTCCGGAACGAGATAGAACTTCAGTCCCTCGCCGCCGCCGGGCAGTGTCATGCTGCGAATCGCCAGAGCGATTAACAGAACCAGCAGAACGGTCATCATAAATTTGGTCGCCCGCTCCAAACCGCCCTGCAGATTAAAGCTCAGAATGAAGAAGCCGACGAAAACTGCAATGACCAGATATCCCACGTTGACACCCGGGTTAGTAATCATCTTCACAAATCCCAGGCCGCTGTCGTGACCGGTCAGAAACCGGACAAAGTAATAAATCATCCAGCCGGTGACCACCGTGTAAAAGGCCATCAGAGCAATGTTGCCCAGCAGCGCGAAGCAGCCGTGAATGTGCCACTTCTGTCCCGGCTTCTCCAGTTTCTGATACATCCGGACGATACTCGCTTGAGACGCTCTTCCCAAGGAGAACTCCATGATCATGACCGGCAGGCCCAGAACCAGCAGGCAGATGATGTAGACCAGAACGAATCCGCCGCCGCCATTCTGTCCGCACATCCAGGGGAACTTCCAGATGTTCCCGCAGCCGATGGCGCAGCCGGCGCTGAGCAGAATGAAACCCAATCTGCTCCCTAAATGTTCTCTTTCCATAACACTTTCTCTCCTCGAACACATAACGTGATTATGCGCGCTCCGCGCCCGGAGCGCACCATTTCATTATACGATTCCTCGCGCAAAATGCAACGGTTTTCTGGTAGAATAAACAGGTAAAGGAGACAATTACTATGCTGATCACCACCCTCTGCTACATCGAACAAAAAGGCCATGTGCTCCTGCTCCACCGCACGAAGAAATCCCACGACATCAACGAGGGGAAATGGATCGGTGTGGGCGGGAAATTCCGGGACCGGGAGAGCCCAGAGGACTGCCTTTTGCGTGAGGTCCGGGAAGAGACCGGGTATAGGCTGACCAGCTGGTGCTTCCGTGGCTTCGTCACCTTCCTGCAGGAGGGAACGGAGACGGAATACATGTGCCTCTACACGGCGGACGATTTCCTCGTCCCCGCAGCGGATGCGGCCGGCGCAGGCATCCCGGTTCGTACGCATCCGGCATTCGCCGGGCCTGCGGGAAAGTGGCCCGTCCCCGACTGCAGCGAAGGCGAGCTGTCCTGGATCTCCTGGGAGCAGGCGGACGCCCTCTCCCTATGGGAAGGCGATCGGATCTTCCTGCGGCTTCTCCGCGAAGCGCATCCCTTCTTCTCCCTGAAGCTCTGCTACTGCAATGACCGGCTGACCCAGGCCGTTCTTGACGGTGCGCCGCTGGCGCTTTCAGAATGACAGAAAATGAAAGCTGCGCGGAGCTTTCTGAATGGTGCATTCCCGTCCAATCTGTGATATACTGATTTTTGGATCGAAAAGTTGCGCACAAAAAGGGAAAATCGGAGGAAGCAATTGCCATGACATTAGAACTGATATTCCGATTGCTTGGCGGAGTGGGCATGTTCCTCTTCGGCATGACGGTCATGTCGGCAGGCCTGCGCAATGCCTGCGGTGACAATCTTCAATCAATCCTGGAAAAGGCAACCTCAAATAAGCTGATGGCTGTTTTGGTCGGCTTTGCGGTGACGGTTCTTGTGCAGAGCTCGTCCGCTACCGATATTATGGTCATCGGTTTTGTTAATTCGGGGATGATGACCTTGAGTCAGGCCATCGGCGTCATTATGGGCGCCAACATCGGCACGACGGTCACGGCGCAGATCACAGCGTTCAACATCGCCGCCTATGCGCCGCTCATTCTCTTCGTCGGCACCGTCATGTACCTGTTCGTCAAGAAAACGACGGTGAAATACGCTGGTGAGTTCTTGCTTGGCTTCGGAATGCTCTTTGTCGGCATTTCCCTGATGAAATTCGCCATCGCACCCATGGCCAAAAGCGAGGAGTTTCTGAATATTCTCTCCGGATTGAACAATCCGGCCGCTGCCGTTATCTTCGGGATTGCCTTTACCGCTCTGCTTCAGAGCTCCTCCTCGTCGACGGTCATCTTCCAGACCTTCGCTTTCCAGGGGCTTCTGGGCTACCATACCGCCGTGTACCTGGTGATCGGCGCGGCCATCGGCTCAGTCACTCCGAACGTAATCGCCTCTCTGACCACCAACCGCAACGGCAAGCGAACCGCGATCTTAAATCTGCTGTTCAACCTGATCCGGGCGGCAATCCTGATCATTCTGATCAATGTTTTCCCCGACTTCCTCAACTGGATTCAGGACCTTTCTCCTGACTCTATTGCCCGGCAGGTGGCCAACACCCATACGATCTTTGCGATCATCGCGGTGGCACTGGAGCTGCCGTTCACGGGTCTGATCATCAAGGCCGCCGAGAAAATCATTCCGGTTCTCCCCGAAGAGAACGAGCAGCTGGAAGACCGCAAACTGCAGTACATGGTCAACATGAAGAATATGCCGTCTCAGATGGCCATCGCCAACGCGCACCGGGAGATCGTCCGGATGGGTACCATCGCTGAGAAGAACCTGAAGCGGGCGCTGGAATGCTTCTTTGATTACGATATCAACAAGGTCATTTCCGTAAAAGCGCGGGAAGAAAGCGTCACTATATTGAACCGGGCTATTGATACGGCCATGCTGGAACTGCGCACCATGTCTCTTACCGATGAGGCAGTGGGGCGTGTTTCCGAGCTGTCCATTGCCGTCACCGACATCGAACGGATATCCGATCAGGCGGAGAATATCGTCGAATTTGCTGAAGAAATGCACGATAAAAAGAGTCGCCTGTCCGATGACGCCGTGGCGGAGCTGAAAGATATGGCCAGTGACGCGAAAAAAATCGTCCATGTGGCTCTGGACATTTTCGCCAATGAAAACTACACCCTGCTCCCGCTGCTGGATAAAATTGAGGCGGGCATCGACCTAAAGAAAGCCCAGCTGATCAACAATCATGTGGAGCGGCTGATGAACACCGGCTGCGAACCCTTCGCCGGCATCATCTTTACCAATCTGGTCACGGATCTGGAACGCGTCGGCGACCATGCGGAGAACATCGCCTATGCTCTGGCCGACATCGAACCGGAGAATCCCAGGAAGAAATGAGGAGGAACTCATGAACGCCATTGACTGCATCAAAGTCAGAAGAAGCATCCGAAAATTTGAAGACCGGCCCGTGGAGCCGGAGCTGATCCGCTCTCTCGTGGAGACAGCCCGATACGCGCCCACCTGGAAGAACACCCAGACAACCCGTTACATCGCAGTCACCGATCCGGAACTGAAGGCGCGCCTGGCTGGCTGCACCATGGGCTATGAAGGCAATACCCGTATCATCAACGGCGCACCCGTACTGATGGTTCTGACCACAGTTCACGGTCGCGCCGGTTTCGAGAAGGACGGCAGCTACTCCACCAGCAAGGAAGATCGCTGGGAGGTCTTCGATGCCGGCATCTGCGCCC
>JAUNRL010000139.1 GCA_030535715.1 Bacillota bacterium | reverse complement strand
TTCCCATGTGGAAGGAATACTATCGGCTGACTTACGATTTCTTTTACCGCAGAAAACTGAGCGACCTTATCGGCAGCCGGGATCCGGTGTATTACATTTAGGAAACCGTCGGTCGCCGCGGCCGGACAAGGTGTTGCTATGGGGGATCTGGTTACCCGTACACCCTCTCCCCGCGGATATAGGTTTCTTTCACGAAGACCCGGTCAATGCGCGGGGCCTCAATATGGAAGATGTCCTCGCTGAGCACAGCGAAATCGGCGCTGTATCCGGGTTTCAACTGTCCGAGTCCCGCGAAGCCGCAGATTTCAGCGGCGTTCTTCGTATAGAGAATGATCGCCGTTTCCATATCAATGCGCTCATCCTGTCCGATATCCGTCCCGTCGTACGCCCTTCTCGTCACAGCAGACTTGATGTTGGGGAACGGATCCGAGGGCATAGCCCAGGATGTGGCCGGCGCGTCTGTCGACAGGCACAGCCTGACGCCGCGCTTGAGTTCTGTTCGGAAAGGATAGATTCTTTTCAGCCGTTCCTCTTCCATATTCGCCCGATACGTCTCAATTTCGCAGTACTCGAAAATCGGCTGGCCGGCAAAGGCAAATCCCTTTTCCGCCGCCCTCGCCATGTTTTGTTCCGACGGTTCCGTCACGTGTTCCAGACGAAGGTGCGGAACCTTTCCGTCTGTCCAGTCCTCTTCTTCGTAAACACGGTCAATGATGCGGTCAATGGCCCGGCCTCCCATGGTGTGAACGGAAATCTGGCAGCCGCTTTTTTTCGCAAAGGCAATTGCCTTCTCCAGGCTCTCATCGGAACAGACCGGCATGCCGCATTCCCCGGTGCCCGAATAGGGCTCTCTGAGCCAGGCGGTTCTGCCGCTGATGCTGCCATCTCCGATCAGCTTCAGGCCGGCGACGCGGATGCGGTTTTCCCCGTCCATCATCTGCGGCGTGATTTCGAATGTGGAATCGTCCTGAAAGTAATCCCACATATAATACAGGGCAACACGCTGGCGGAAACCGCGAGCTGTTGCCTTTACATAGAAGTCGTAATTGCTGCCCGGATGCAGATTGCCCATATCGGCCACCGCCACAATCCCCTGGGAAGCGAGCAGCCTGCCGAGACCGACAAGAGCGTCGACCGTTTCTTCTTCTGTCTTCGCCGGAATAAACGGGAGCACCAGATCGCGCGCATTTTCACGCAGGATTCCGGTGGGTTCTCCGTTCTCATCGCGATCAATGCTGCCGCCGGGGGGATCCGGAGTGTCTTTGGTTATGCCCACAATCTGAAGCGCTTTGCTGTTGACGCAGCGGATGTGCTCGCAGCAGCGAACAAGAAGCACCGGTTTGTCCGCAGAACCTCTGTCCAGATCGTACCGGTTCGGCGAGCGTTTTTCTTCATATTTTCCTTCATCATATCCCCATCCGCAGATCCATCCGCCTTCCGGCGTTGCTTCCGCAGCGCGGGCAATTTCACCGGTCAGTTCACGGATCGAATGCATTCGGGGAGGAAGGCAGGCAATCTGTCTGCTGTACTCCGCCAGCATCAAAGGGTGCATATGACCATCCACAAATCCCGGAATGATCGTCTGCCCCTGCATATCGAGTATCTGTATGTCCCGCGTATCCTCGCAGACATCCTGCATCTGCCGCAAACTGCCGATCCGGCTGATGATTCCGTCCCTGATCAGCATGGCCTCCGCATACAGCTGATCGGTATTCGAGGTGAAGATATGTCCGTTGATCAGTAACTGCTGCATCTCTGTTTCCCGATTATTCCGGTCTGCCCTCCCTTCACCGGAACATGATCCGGAAAGTTTTCTCTCCTATGCTTATTATTCCTCCATGCTTCAGCAATACTTTCTGTCCGTACTTCAGCGGGGTCCCATCCACCGCCGTCTGGCCGCTGCCCGAAGGATCCGCCGCATATACGCCTCTCTCTGAACGGATCAGGCGGGCATGGAAATCCTGGACATCCTCATCGGGGAGGCAGATTCAACGATCTTCCCGACGCTCATTACCGCTATTCTATCACATTTGCTGATGGGAAATTGAAGATAATGTCCGCATCCTCCAGAAACCGCTTCATCCCTGCAGGCATATTCCGGGTCGGATTCAGATTCGTCTCTCCCAGCGCAACCATCTTATTCGCGCCGTGATAGTCGCTGCCCGCCGTGACATACAGGCCGTACCGTTCGGCAAATCCCAGCATCTCGTCCACCAGTTTCGGCGTAAAGCCTGAGTAGAATGCCTCCAGTCCGGCCAGCCCAAACTCCATCAGATAACGGATGCGCTGTTCCATTTCCTCTCCCACAATCAGGTCGTCCCCGTCACCGTAGGCAGGATGGGCGAGCACGGGTATTCCCCCGCTCCTGCGGATCCCCTCAATCGCTTCCCGGGGAGAGACATGCACGTTTTCGAATTGCCTTTTATTGATGAACTCGGAAACAGCCTGCTGAACGGTTCCGGCGTACCCGTATTTAACCATCAGGTTCGCAATATGGGGCTTGCCCGGATTATCTCTCTGCAGAAGTTTCCGGATCTCTTCTTCCGGGAAAGTGATGCCGAATTCTTTCTCCAGAAACGCCAGACGGCCGACAGTCTTTTTCATGCGCAGCGCATGTCCCTTTTCCACGACCTGCACAATGCCGGGGACGGCAGGGTCATATCCGTATCCCAGAATATGATACTTTCCCCCTTCATCCCGGCAGGAAAACTCCACGCCCCGCAGGAATAAGGGCCTCTCCTGCGCCCTGTGATCCGCCAGCAGCGCGGGCATTTCGATTCCTGCCTTGATGGTATCATGATCCGTCACGGAAAACAGTCCGATCTCTGCCCGGGCAATGCGTTCCAGGAGTTCCTCCGGGCTGTCCGTTCCATCGGATAGTATTGTGTGGATATGCAGATCGATTTTTTTCACTGTTGTTTTCCCGGCGGCAGAGCCGCTCTGTTCCGATCAGTCTTACGGCAGTATTGTACCATGCCGGCAGGATTCCGGAAATCACGGAAATCGCAAAAGAGGACGGGATCCTCACATTTCTGTGCGGGATACCGTCCTCTGCTTCGCTTTCTTTACCGGCAGCTTC
>JAUNRL010000014.1:11720-13871 GCA_030535715.1 Bacillota bacterium | reverse complement strand
TGAAGATTATTTTCGGACCAACTTCCATACATCTTCCTCCTACCAGTCATCCTCTTCATCGTCATAGATGCTGAAATCGTTCCATTCCTTCGGTTCGATCCAGTCGTTGAGAGGATTCTTTTTCTTTCGGAAAAAGCGGTACACAATGCCGTAAAGGATCAGGATCCCGAAATGCAGGGTCAGGAATCCCGCCAGGCATCCGAATCCGCAGGAGATCCGGAGCTTAATACAGAGAAAAAAGACAATCCCGTACAGAATCATTCTGCTGAAATAACCCCCTACGACGGGTCCGCCTTTTTTGCTGATCTCAGTCAGCGTTCCCGTTCTGACCAGAATCAGGAAACAGCCCACGGTGGTCGCTGTACCCGCCGCAAGCCCTGCGGCGAACCACAGGCTCGGCTTATAGACGATCAGGGAGAGGATTTCGGCAAAAACGGCCATGCCGAGAGCCGACAAAAGAATCTCTTTTTTGAAACTTCCCCAATCCCCCATGAAGATTCCTCTCTGTACTATCTTGGTAATTATTATACACCCTTTTGCTTTTTATTCAACTGTATTTCCAGTTGTTTCACTATTTAACTTGCCGATTTTTAAGGGAACAGGCAATTATCTTGCGGTTTTTCGCATCACCGGGCAAAAGCGCGTCCGGAAAGAAACCGAGCTGAACAATCCGGCCGGCTTATCGATAAATCCCGTACTTGATCCGGATCCGTTCCAACTTCTGAACAAAAAGGCTGCCGAAAAGAAAGATGAACGCAGCGGCGGTGGCGGCGTGAACCGCGTCATAGGGAACGCCGGCCACATAGAGAATGCGCAGGGTGGCGAAACTGACCGGATCGGCGCCGGGCATCATTGAGGCGTTGACCATGGCGCAGATGTTCATGATCCCTCCGTAGATAATAAACGTGACAAAGAAGGTGAAGACGGCCATGGTCAGGCTGTCCGCCGGCAAGCGCCTGCGCTGCAGCAGAACACCGGCCAGAAGGCCTGCCGCCCCGAAGGCGTAGAGCCGCCAGCCTAAGATGGAAGCATCCTTCCCCGGCCAGATCAGCCAGCTGACCCATGCCGCAGCGGCGGCAACGAGCAGACAGATCACCGGCGCCAGAAGGCTGCGGAAGCCGCCGGCGCTGATCTCCATCAGCGGTTTTTCCCGCTTCTTCAGGGTTGCCGGATCCACCCGATTAAAGGCAAGTCCAGCCAAGAATCCCAGCAAGCCCCAGCAGAACATCTGCCAGGGCGTCCAGGGGCCCTGCCCGATGTAGAAGTTGCAGACCAGTCTGGCCAGGGCGCCCACCAGGAATCCCGCCTCCGGACCCAAGGCGATCCCCGAGATGATCACCATGGCTGTCCCGGCCTGAATGGGAACAGTCACATGAAAAAAGATATGGATCACCGTAGTCAGGGCGGCCATCATGGCGATGAGCACGATCTCCCTAGCCTTCGGCTTCCTCCGCTCATAGACCATGAAGAATGGAATCAGGGTGTAGATCACCACCAGCAAACTGATGATCATGTACAGGTTCTGATCCAGCACCACTACGCCAAAAAGCATGGTGGCAGGAATGAGTGCGAAAATGATCAGCGCGGAAACCAGCGTCCGCTTTCGCACCGCCGCCTCATACTGAGTCAGGTCATTTCCCGGACGCATGCCGCCACCTCCTCCCAGGTCACAGCATCAGGGAAGTACTCCCGGGCCATCCGATTGGCTGTGGTCGTATAAAAGCTGTTGCCGGCGAAGAAGCTGCGCGGGCTGCCTTCGGAGACCACACCGCCGTCAAAGAACATGGCGCACCGGTCGGCATGCCGGGCGCAGAACTCAATGTCATGGGACACCATCAGGATGGTGATCCCACGGGATGTCAGATCCTTCAGGATTCCCGCCAGGGTCAGCTTGAAAAAGGGATCCAGTCCTTTCGTCGGTTCGTCCAGAAGAAGGATCTCCGGTTCCAGCAGCAGCACCTTACCCAAAGCCAGCCGCTGTTGCTCGCCGCCGGACAGATCATAGGGATGAGACCGGCGCAGATGCCGGATCTCTATCCGTTCGCTCATTTCCACAGCCGTAGACGCCATCTCCTCATCGGTCTTGTCCGTCCCGCGCAGGGCCTCCAGCAGTTCCTCCTCCACGGTAATCTCCGAGAACAGAGCCTGAGG
>JAUNRL010000014.1:0-11710 GCA_030535715.1 Bacillota bacterium | reverse complement strand
CGATGCGGCCGCCGGCGCTCACTTTGCCGCGCCGGGGGGCGATCAGACCCAGCGCCGCCTTCAGCGCCGTGGTCTTTCCTGCGCCGTTTCCGCCAAGCAGAGTGTACAGCTGCCCGGGGAAAACCTCCAGATTCAGATCCCGCAGCACATCGGCGCCATCTCTGCCGTAGCGGAACCACACGTTTTTCATGCGGATCGCCGGCCCGGTCCGATCCTTCCGGAAATGCTGCGGGCGGTTCCCGCAGACCTTTTCCCAGAGATCCGTGGCGTCCGCCGCATCCAGGCCGGCCTCTTCCGTCCGCTTCCTGAGCCAGAGCCGTCCCTCCCGAACGGTCAGAGGGCCTTCGCCCGCCGCCGGCGCAGCCCCCTTCTCCGGCGCGTTCCCGCTCTCCGCCGAAGCCGCCTCTGCCCCATCCGTACCCTTCATCTCCGCGGCGTGATAGATCTTCGTCACCGCCGGCAGACCGTGGAACATGGGATGCTCCATCCGCGCCAGCTGCCCGCCGATCCGCCGGGGGCTGCCGCAGGCCAGCACGTCTCCCTGATCCATCACCATCACCCGGTCCGCCATGGAGAAAACCTCCTCCAGCCGATGCTCCGAAAGGATGACCGTGATGCCCAGTTCCCGGTTGACCCTCCGGATGGTTTGCAGGAACTCGGAAGCGGCGATGGGATCCAGCTGGGACGTAGGCTCGTCCAGCACCAGCAGCCTGGGCTGCATCACCATGACGGAGGCCAGGTTGAGGAGTTGCTTTTGCCCTCCGGAAAGCTGCGCCACATCCCTGCGGAACCACCCCTGGATGTCGAAATAACTGGCCATCTCCGCCACCCTCCTGCGAATGGCCGTGCCCTCCATGCCCAGACTCTCCAGTCCGAAGGCCAGTTCATGCCAGACCTTATCGGTAACAATCTGGTTATCCGGGTTCTGCTGCACGAACCCGATCTCCGATGCGCCACGCCGTTCGTCCAGTTGATCCGCCGGCTCGCCGTAATAGAACACCTCCCCTGTGCGCCGGCCGTAGGGGATCAGACTCCTTTTGATCTGGCGCAGGAGAGTGGACTTGCCGCAGCCGGACTTACCGCAGACCACAAGGAACTCCGCCTCGTCCACGGCGAAGGAGATCCCGTTCAGCACCGGCGAAGCGCTCATGGGGTAGGTGAAGGTCAGGTTGTCAAATCGGATTACTTCCATTTTCTTTCTCCAAGCAGATCCAGAACGATCGGCGTAGCCAGAAGACACGCAAAGGCGGCGAGGGTCACGGTGGCGCCTCCGTCCAGGGGATGGGGGATGTAGCGGGGATAGAAGAAAGCATCGGTTCTGTCCAGCACGCAGCCGCAGACGCAGACCGCACCCAGAGCGCACAGCCAGATCTCCATCGCCGCGTCTCCTGCCGTGAACCGGTAGAGATGAAAACTGGTTCTCCCCTTCAGGCCGTAGCCTCTGGCCTCCATGGAATCCGCGTTCTCAATGGAGGACTCCAGGGACCAGGAGATCAGTACGGACACGTTCCTTCCGTCCTGGCGCAGGCGCTGCAGGAAGGTGGGATCGGACGCCGCGCCGCGGCCCATGCACCTCTGCCCCATGCGGATCTCCTCATAGCGATTCTTCAGCAGGGGAATGTAACGGAAGATCATGGACAGGGTCAGCCCCAGCACCGGCGCTGCCCGGCCGAAGAGGTAAATCAGTTTCTCCGCTGTCATGACCGCGTTGAAACTGGTGAACCAGATCAGCACGGCACTGAGCATGACCGCCGCGGACAGCCCGTATATCAGGGCCTCCGCGGTGATCCGATTGCCGTGCAGACAGAACAGCACCGTTTCCCCCTGATGGGTGAAGAGCACGTTGATCAGCGCCATGACGACGATAATCCAGAGAATGAATATCAGGTTCATGCGCATGGCCGATGTTCCCCGCAGCATCACCGAGTAGACCCAGGCCAGCAGGAAGGTGGTTACCAGGAACCCGGGCGACAGGGAAAAAACCGTGACGCCGATGGCAAATATATAATAGGTCAGGTTGATCAAAGGATGGTACTCCCCAAAGGCCGAATGCTCGCCGAGCCCTTCCCTGAGCATCAGTCCGCCTCCTTCCCGGCGCCGCCGCTGCCCGTACCGCCCGATGCCTTTGTCTGCTCCGTATAATCGGTGACGTAGACCCAGCGGATCGCCTCTCCGTTCTTCAGCCTGTACTTCGAGCATCCGTAGTTCGGCTGCGCCCCATCCACCTCATAGGTCCAGCCGCTGCGCTTGCCGGCATCCTTCTCGTACAAGCGGCCGATCCCCTCCACGTACCGGGACCGGTACACCGGATCCTCGCTGGACTCCATGGGAATCTTCTTTTCCCGACATGTCCGGCACAACACATCGTAGACGGTCTCCCCTTCCGCAAAGGCAACTCTGACCGGGGCCAGAATCTCCCCATCCTCCGGAATGTACTCCCGCACCGCTTCATCGGTCAGCCGATCCATATGCTCCGACAGATCCCAGCAGGTAATCTCCATCGTAACGTAATGCCGGGCCGGCGGCGACGCTGCGCCCGCATCCCCGCCGCCGGACCGGGGATCCTCCCCGGTCTGCTGCAACAGACCGAAGACCGCCAGCGCGGCAAAGGCCGCGATGAGCACAACGATCCCGATGGTTCTCTGCCGTTTTCTTCTGACTTTGTTCAGCAGTTCCTGTTCCATTTCCTCCGGATTCCTATTTCCTGATCTTCACCCTTTTCGAGGCGATTTCGCCGTAATAGACCATCCCGCCCATATTATTATACGGCACGGCCTGCACATAGTACACTCTCTTTTTCTGCAGTTTTTTTACCTTAACGGACTTCTTTTTCGTATTCTTTATTCCCGCTCCGGCCATGTCGGTCCGGAGAGAATACCGGATCTGGTAGCCGCTGATATTCTTTACCTTTTTCATCTTCGCGGTAAAGGATTTCTTTCCTGCCTTCACCTTCAGGGTCGTCTTCTGAATCAGACAGCCGGCCGGTGAGCACCATGCTCCCTGACCGGAAGCATTCACCGCCGCCGCCCGAACCTCATAGCACCCGCCAGGCGCCAGACCGGACAGGGTATGGGATGTCCCGGAAATCCGGACTGTATTCCACCCGCCGCCGGCCTTCCGCCAGCCGACCACATAGCCGCCGGCACCGGCGGCAGGGTTCCAGCTGACGGTGACCGTTTTGCCGTTCGCGTTCACCTTCGCCGCAAACCCGTTCACGGCGCCCGGCACCGGCCTGGGCCGGGGTTCTGGCGCCGCGCGGACGGTCACCGGAAGGTATGCCCGCAGGGTGCTGCCGCCATCGCTGACGCCCCCGGGCAGAGTAACCGTTCCGCCGACGAAGAATTTCTGTTCCCGGCTGTCTGCCGGATCGTAGGCGTAGGTTTCCTCACCGTCCCATGTCACATCAGCGCTGATCCGCGGGTAATCAGAATCCGACAGATCGACGCCGCTCACATCCGATCCTCCGGTCAGAATCACCCGGACGGTCTCCACCGCTGCCAATTTCGCGGTCAGCGCTTCATAGGATATCCCTGACGGCAGGGCCGCGAAGGCCGTCGCATCCTGCTCCGCCACGGCAATGCTGCCCGGCTCCGGGGACACGGTGTTGGGCTCCGTCTTCGGGCCTTCCGTCAGATCCACCGTATACTGGAATCTGGCGGGATCGCTTTTGGAAAATCCTTTACCGCAGGCAATAGCACAGATGGTCACCGAGACGCACTCTCCGTCCCTGCCGATGGCGATGGGGCCGTCATAAACCGTTCCGGTCGTCGTGACAGGCACCGGCGGTTCTTCTTCGCCCTCGGCGATGTTGAATCGGATCTGCGCACCTGGCTGATCCGCCTGCAGGACCAGCTGAAGCGGCTGTTCATATGTGCCGCCGCGCAGGGATGCCGCAGGAGGCTCCAGTTTCGGGTTTTCCACCTCAACGTGGATCCGTTCCCGGCGGTTCTCCCGGGTCAGATCGACCCAGATCTCCGCCTCTCCCGTACCCGCAGCGGTAATCGTCCCGCCGGCGCTGACCACCGCCACCTTCGGATCCGTCGATGTGAAAGCGCACTCGCCGGTCACGTCCTCTCCGCGGAAAACAGCGGAAACCTGTACCCTCTGCTCCTTCCCGCCGGTATACAGCACCGCCGAAGAGGGCGTCAGGATCAGAGGATCCTCACCGACATCCAGGTGATTCCTGCCCCGGACCAGGGTCACACGATACACCTTCGTGCTCTTCCCGCTGGCGGAGGTCACTTCCACGTCCACTTCCGCGGAGTTGGCCCCCCTGACCCAGTAGATCGGATACCTTCCGTTCTGCGCCGGCTTGAGGGTGCCGTCCGCATTCATATACTTGCTTGGCGAACTGTTGCCCACATGGCTCGCCGGGACGATCCGCAATGAAGCTTTGCTGTCCGCCGTCTGCAGCCAGATGTTGAGGAAGGTCTTTTCTCCTTCGTAGGTCCTGCCCGTGTAGTCGACAATGGCGGCATCAAAGTCCGGGTCATACCCCACGCCAATCCCGCTGGCCTTTTGGGTCTCCGTGTCGACAATCTGGGGCTTCATATTGCTGTCGGTAATGGCCAGTCCGGCCAGATTCGCGTTGTCCAAGGCCGAACTGATATTCAGCGCATAGGTTCTGGTCCAGCTCCGGTCTCCCGCGGTCTTCGTCACCTCCACGGAAACGGCTCGGGACTGCGTCCCGACCGCCGCGGCGACAGGCTGCCCGGCAAAGGGCTTCCCGTCCACGGTAACCGTCATCCCGCTTCCCTCCGGAATGCGCGGAGAAATCTTCACTTCGTTCGCTCCGCCGGGCGCGTTCAGGGTATAGTTCAGGGTGCCGGAAGCAAAGGCGCTTTCCCAGACCACCTCGCCCTGGGTGCAGGTGACGTCGATCCCGCTGAGCCAGGCCCTGTTCATGCCGACCGCCATCATGTACCCGCTGTCATTCTTGTAATAGAAGGTTCCGTCCCGGTCGCAGCACAGGGGGCTGATGCAGTACTGCTGCATCTCCTGCTTCGGGCGGTAAAGCAGATGAGCGTTCTCATGATGCTCCGCCGTTGCCTCCGCTGAATCCTCCAGACAGTAGATCCCTCCGGGAAAGGCGTTGAAGGTGAAGTAGAGGCGAACCTTGCCGTCGGTATCCTCGGTGGCCGTGGAGAGCAGAGGCGCCGCCTGGGGATACCCGGAAATGGGCACCGTATAGATCAGCGAGCTGTCCGACAGAGACGGATCATCCCGGATCACGGCGAACATGTGCCCGCCGTCGGCGCTGAACTGGCCTCCCGATCCTGCCGCGCCGGCATAGATCCTGCCATTATGGATTACCGGCGTGGAAGTCATCATTGCGTCCACGCCCCGGCTGTCCTTCAGCTGAATCGAAGAAACCCGGCTGAACTTCCCGTCCGCACCGAGCGCCGCTTTGTACAGCCGCCCGCCCTTGGACACAAAATAGACAAAGCCGTCATGGTAAGCCACCGTGCTCCGGACATCCCCCTTGATCCCGGTGATCCGGTCGACGACTTCACCCGTTCTCCGGTCGAAGCAGTACGCGACCGCCGTTGCCGGATAGGCCTCGTTGGACGCCTCCGCGAAGGTGTTGTTCGCCCCGTCATCGGAACCGACGACAACATGGTTCTCATTGACGTAAGCGCCCGCCCAGTAGAATCCGTGTGGCTGATCCCCGTGCTCTGATGGCCGGAATGTCCACACTTCCGCGCCCGTATCCGCGTTCAGGCAGAAGAATACGCCGTCATCGGTCTCCGTCTCCCAGATGCCCGTGTAGACCAGTCCGCCTTTGCAGGCGATGGGTGACAGGGTCTGGTTGTATTTGTACTCCCGGGAAATCCATTTCGAGGAAAGGGTCTCCCCATCCAGACATTGCACGCGGCCGTTCATGATGGGCACATAGAACTGATCCTTCTCCCGGTCGTAGGTGATGGGATTCATGGCGTATCCCACATTGAGCTTCAGCTCCGCGCTGGTCGCCTTTGTCTCCCCGGTTCGCTTATCGATCCGGTAGACGTGTCTGTTGGACGCGGTGATCAGATCGCCGTCGATGATCAGTGGCGGTGTGAAGGACACGGTGTAGCCGTTGACCATTTTCTTCCCCCAGAGCAGGGAGGTTTCCTCATAGGACCCGGACGTCGGGATGCCGCCGATGACGCCGTTGTTCTCCGCGCTGTTCTGGTAGCTTCTCCACTCGATGTCCCGATCCGCGGCGCTGGCCGCGTCTCCCGCAAAGGCAATCCAGGCCATGCTCAGCATCACCGCCAGTCCGATGACCGGCAGGCACCGCCCGATGAATTTCCGTCCTGTGTTTTTTCGTTTCATGCTGCCACCTCGTGTTATCCTCTTCAGTACACATCCTCCGCCAGCTGGAAGATGAGATACAGGGCATCGCCGTCTTCCAGCTTGTACGATCCCAGCCCGATCTGCGGAAATTCCCCGTTCACGTTGTAGATCCAGCCGGAGGAATCATAGAAGTCATGTTCCCTCAGCTGATTTCTGTCCTGCTTCGCCGGATCCTTTCCGTCTTGCGCATTTCCTCCATAAGGGTTCGGATCTCATCGTCAACCCACGCGTCCTGAGAAATCCCGGGCCGGCTGATGCCGGCCAGATATCCGCCGCTGAAGGTCGGTTTGATCCCGGCCTCGCGGAAAGCCGTCTCCAGCACATCCTTCGCCGTATCTCCCCGGTGCAGGGACACCTCCGTGGCGCAGATCACATCCAGATGCAGGATCGGCGCCTCGATGCTGACCGCAGCGACACCGATCTCCTCCGCCTCTTCGCTGGTGTTCCCGGTAAACCGGACGATCTTCACCGACGTGTGTCCCTCCCGGTCGGCAGCGCTCACGCGGATTTCATTGGTGCCCTCCGCCATGGTCTCGCGGAAGGCTGTCCCGCTGCCGCTGATTCCCGTGCTGTACAGCCGGGTTCCGTTGAGGGTCACGGTGAAGGAGCCGTCATCCTCGGAAAACACCGGCACATTCCGTCCTTTGTAATCCGTCACCGAGACGGTGAAGTCCACCGTCCGTCCGCTGATCCGCTCCCCGCTGGCGACGCTGATCCGGATGACCGGCTTCTTCGCCCGATCTTCCTCGGACTCGCCCTCCTCTCCGCCGGGATCGCCCTTTGTCGGATCCGTCTCCTGCTTCGTCGGCACCATCCGGGTCGGATTCTGCGCCGTTCCGCCTGTTCCCTTTTTCCCGTCTGCCGTCTTTCCTTTCTTGGCGGAGCTGCGGGAAGCCTGCCGGGCCCGGATGGTTTTTACGGAGCGGGAGCCGGCCGATCCCTCTGGCTGCTGCGTGACCTGCTGCTCCGTCTCCGGTTTCGTCGCCTGCTCTTCCTTCTTCTGTTTTTCTTCTTTCTGATGAATCTTACCCCGTTGCTGATCCACCATGTATCCGGTTCCGGTCACATAGACCTGGGACCGCTGGGGATCCGTTCCCGCTACCCGGTTGGGCGGTTCATACTCCTCCTGTCCGTAGAGAAACACCGTCGTTCCGACCACGAGGAGAAAGACCATCGCCAGCGACGCGGTCAGAAACCATCTGCCTTTGCTCATCAGGCTCTCTTCCTTTCCTTCCGGTTACGGGATATAGAATCGCTCCCCGCTTCCCATCATCAGCGCATCCAGGGCGCACTGGGACTGTTCCGTCGCCATGCCGTCCGCCTCCTGCTCGTCCAGGTGGCGAAACCCGTCACCAACGCGGTAGACCATCAGCCCGTCCGCCAGCGTTCTGTTGCCACGGATGAAATCCTCCGCTGCCGCGGGATCTTCCCCCATGCAGTTCAGCGCCAGAATCACCTGGGCCGTGGATTCGGCATTGACGAAACTGCCGTCCGCGCCCTGCTTCCCGGCCAGCCAGCCCCGCGCAGCGGTGATCAGATCCTCGTCCTCCTCTTTCCCGGACAGGGCAAGCGCCTGCATGGCCATGGCCGTAATGTCCACGTCCTGCTCTGTCCCGTCGAAGGTGATGCCGCCGTCCGCGCCCTGCATGGCGCGGATATCCACCCGGAATGTATCGGCCGCCTCCAGATCCCGTCCGCATGCGGCGGCGGCGGTCAGCGCCCAGATCTCTGCGTTGATGCCCTGCTCCCGCACTGCCTCCTCATCCTCCAGCCGGGCAAGCAGGTCATAGCCTTCCACCGAGAAAGGATTCACGCCCGTCATGCGCAGGGCAATGGCCGCCTTGGCGTTATCCGTAGGACGTTCCGCATCCAGAATCCCCCTGCCGCGCTTGACCTGCAGCCGCAGATTCTCCTGATAGGCGGCAAAGAGGGCCTGTGCCTCCGGGGTCTTCGCCAGAGAGGATCGGGCAATGGCGATGATGCTCCATTCCGTTCCCGGGCCGGGATCTCCCGCCTCCGTCAGATCCCGGATCAGCCGGGCCGCGGTTTCCTTCTCCGCCTGGGCCGGCTGCACCAGGATGACGGATTGAGCTGAGGACGCTGCCTGTCCGTCAGGTTCACTTCCGCCGCAGCCAGCGGCAAACAGCAGAAAGACGATCAGCAGCAATCCGATGATTCCGTTTTTCCTGAGTTTTTTTCTCACGTTCTCCCCACTCCATTTCTGCGCGCATCCGCGTGCGATCCGATTCGTCAATTTCCTCCCGGCTGAAGGATGCCCGGTCGCCGATCTCTTTGGCCTCCCTGCTGCAGGGAACGCCTTCCCGCAGCAGGTATCCGTACATGGCGCAGACTCCCTTCCGCGGATCCGGATCGGCGAAGGCCCGTTGTCTGGCCCGCTTCTCTCGGTAATCGCCCAGCAATCGGTACAGGATCCAGAGCAAAAGCAACGCCAGAAGGATTCCCGCCGCCAGCAGCAGAATGCGAAACAGCAGCCTGCCGTAGGAGGACGCGCCCTGCTCCTCGGGCAGTTCTTCCTCCGGCGGATTATCCTGATCCTTTTTCACCGCGGCATACTGCACGGCCTGCAGGCCCTTCTCCATGTCCGCCTCCGGCATAATGTCCCGGTAGGCGCCGGTCATCTCCACCGGAATCCAGCCCAGCCCGTCGATATAGATCTCCGTCCAGGCGTGGGCATGGCTGACGCCGATGGGCACAGGCTGCATTGCTTTTGCCCCCGCTGTATCCTCCGGGGTAACCAGATACCCTTCCACATACCGGGCGGGGATTCCGTAATACCGGAAGAGCAGAGCGGCCAGAGAGGCGTAGTGGGCGTCGCAGCCCCTGCCCGTGACCATGAAATGTTCGACCGCATCCTCACCCGCTTCCGGCACCGTGAAGTTTTCCGTGTAGAGATAATTGTCCTCCAGATATGTCCGGATGGCCGCGATGGTTTCCTTATAGTCTGCGTGGCTCTCGCTCAGGTCGCCCGGGCTGCCCACCGCTGCCTGAAGCAGGCCGGTCATGGCACCGGGAATCCCCGTGAAGCTGGCGTAACACCAGACGTTGTAGTGGCTTTCGCCCTCGAAATACTTCTGCAGTTCCTCGCTGTCCCCGGCGCTGTAGATTCGGCCGGCCCAGTCCGTCCAGGAAGCGGACAGCCCGGGGATCGCCTGGTAATCACAGGCGCGTGTGCCGGCAAACCGGTTCGTGCGCAGGAATCCGCCGGCGCAGTTTTTCGTTCCTTCGGGGACGGCCAGGTCTGTGCCCGTAATCTCATAAGGCGTATAAACCCGGGCCCGATCCGCTGTTTTCACCGCGATATGCACCGACTGCGCTTCCCCGGCCTCCCCGGCCGCCGCCGCGGCTTCGGACAGCTGAGAGAGCCCGTCGAAGCCCTGGCGATTGAGCCAGTAGAGAGTATCCCGCTGATCGTACAACGTTGAATTGCTCAGGGATGACCAGCCTTTTCCCGTGTAGATCTCGCCAACAAATCCGCGCAGATACATGGGCTCCGGGCGGCTCATCGTCACCTCCATGGCCGTCTTCGTCTGGCCTTTCCCGCCCATGGCCCGGGCCGGATCCGCCATGCTTCCCCTCGCCTCAGTCAGTTTCTCACCGTTCAGTTCCGCCAGCCTGCCGCTGCCCAGAGGATTCTCCCCATAGCGTTTCGCGGCCAGGTTCTCCAGTGCCGCTCCGGTTTTTTCCTGCAGATCGGTGCGGGCGAACCCGCCGCTGTGATCGATGACCGCGGCCGTGCCGACGCAAAGCACCAGCGCCAGCAGCGGAACCGCCAGCAGCCATATGGACAGCGTCCTGCCGGCGGACATGAGTGCGAAAGCGCAGGTCAGCGCGAAGGCAAATGCCGCGCCGGCCCAGATCCCCGACGCCGTGTGGGTGAAGAACATCAGCGCCGCGGCCGGCACCGCCGGGATCAGCAGGAGCCAGCGGCATCCGCTGCGCAGAATCATCCAGGACAACAGGATCAGCAGGGCCAGCAGAATGGTCAGAAAAAAGCCCTGGGCTGCCGGATCCCCTCCTGCCGTCACGCCACCGGCGTATTTTTTTAACAGGATGTAGTCCGACTGTCCCAGGCGGTCTGCCGCCGCGTTGCACACACCCAGCAGACCCTGCAGGGGATTGCCGAAAAAAGCCTGCGTCGGCGACCAGCGAAGGGCGAAGGCCGAACAGAGCAGGATGAAGCATCCCGTCCCGAGGATCGCGCCGCCCAGAACCGGCAGCCAGTCCTTTCCCCCTCCTTTATTCGGTTGTCCGGAAAACGTAAACTGCACCCCGGCTCTCCAATCGTTCTGTATCCCTTCCCTCCTGGCCGGTAACCAGGAAGTGGTTGGAGAACCGGCTTCCTCCCCAGTTCTCCAGATAGCGGTAAACCGTCGAGATCTCGCTGACCTGAAATCCGCAGCCCAGAGCCTCCGGCACCGTCGCCCACATTTCCTCCGTGCTGCGGATACGCCGCAGCAGGAAGACCTGATCCTCTCCGTCGAACCAGCCGAGACTGTGGGGGATCTCCCGCTCCAGCAGCGCCGCGGAGAGGGAATAGAATTCCTCCGTCAGACAGCTCTTCTGTGCCGGAGTGAGATCTTTGTCCGGCTCCAGCAGGTTGTCCAGAATGATCAGGATATTATTTTCCACAGGGAAGGAGGGAATCTTCACCGTGACGTTCTCCAGCTTTGCAGACAGTTTCCAGTGAATCTGTCTCAGGCTGTCTCCCTCCTGATATTCCCGCACGCCGAATACCTCTCCGGGATCATTGCCCTTTTCGTGCTGAGAATACTGATAACTGTCCATGTTGTATGAATCCAGCCAGCTTTCCGGAATGCCGGCTATACTGATCTGCGGCGCGATGTATCCCGTCGTCCGGCCCGGGCTGTTCCGCTTCGCGGAGAACAGTTCCAGCGGATCACGAATGAACAGTTCCCGGACTTCCGTGTCGATCAGCCCGCAGTACTCATCGGTCAGAACGAAGACCTGCTCGGCGGATGCGCCCGGCCCCGCAGATATGCGCAGGGGCAATCGGGCATTCTCTCCGGTGAGCCGGTTCCGGGCGCTCACTTCTCCGCAGCAGAGAAAAACCGGGATCCTGCTCCGGTTTTCAATCCGGGCGCGGATCTGCATTGTCCCGCCCTTTTCGATCATGTCCCCTCCGGACAGGTGAACCTGCAGATTCTTTCCTCCCGCCTGAACGAAAACAAGCGCTGCTGCCGCGTACGCCAGAGTAAACAGCAGGACGACGGTCACCGCCGGATATCCCCGCCAGAAATACAGTATCAGCAGCACAAAAACCCACCCGGCGAAGATCACCCGGTTTGCTGTCTGCCGCCGCTTCAGCCAGCCGGCAATCCGGCGGATGTTT
>JAUNRL010000138.1 GCA_030535715.1 Bacillota bacterium | reverse complement strand
GAAGTAGAGCAGGTCAATCAGACCCGTCGGCGCAACATCCTTCTGTCATATATCTCTCACGAATTGAGAACTCCCATCACATCCATCGCCGGGTACCTGACCGCTATCCAGGACGGAACCCTCGTCGAGGAGGATGACCAGAAGGAGGCTATGGGCATCATTACATCCAAGACCCTTACCCTGAAAAAACTGATCGACGACCTCGATCAGCTCGCAAAGTTTGAAACGAATCAGGTGACCTTTCATTTTGAGACCTGTGCCATCCGTGATGTAACCGAATCCCTCATAAGTCGGACGACCTCCGACGCAGAGCCTGAAGGATTCAATGTCATCGTGGACAGCGATCTTCGCATGCTGGACGAATGTTGGGCAGTCGTCGATGAAGAGCGAATCCATCAGGTCTTCTCGAATCTTGTCACCAATGCCATGAAGTATTCCGGCGACAGCAGGAACATCTATCTTGGCTTTGCTGTCGATGACGCGGGGCAGACCTTCGTAGCAACAATCAGGGATGAAGGGATCGGGATCAAGCCAACCCATATCTCACACATATTCGACAGATTCTACCGCGTGAAATATACTGAAGGGGAAAGTGCGGGCGGACGCGGTCTGGGTCTCACTCTCAGCAAGGAGATCATCGAAGCTCATCAGGGCGAGATCTTCGTAGAAAGTGCGCCGGGTGAAGGAAGTGTGTTTTCATTTACCCTGCCACTGTACCAGGAGGCATAGACGATGGCAAATGAAAAAATACTGGTCGTTGACGATGATCAGTCCATCAATAAACTCGTGTGTTCATATCTGACAAAGGAACAGTTTGTTCCTCTGAGCGCTGTAAATGGATCCGAGACCATGGAGCTCATCCACCGCGAAAATCCCAATCTGATCATTCTCGATGTGATGCTCCCGGATACGGATGGTACAGCGCTTTCTCTTGAAATAAGGAAATACACCAATGCTCCCATCCTCTTCCTGAGCTGCAAGACGCAGGAGATCGATAAGATCATCGCTCTTTCTGCCGGCGGTGATGACTATATCACCAAGCCCTTTATGCCCGGGGAGCTGATCGCCAGGATCAAGGCTCATCTGAGAAGACAGAAATCCTACTCATCCCGGTTAGATGCCAAACCGTCAACCTATGAGGTCGGAGATATGAATGTGGATTTTGAGCTCCATGAGTGCAGGGTCAGAGGAAGTAAACCTTACATCCAAGGAATTCGATATACTTCGTCTGCTCATCGAGAATCCCAGAAAGGTTTTCCCGGCATCCCAGATATTCGAAGAAGTGTGGAAGACAAGCTGCATGGAGAATGACCATAAAACTGTCATGGTATACATCAGCACCTTGCGAAAAAAACTGGGTCCCCATGATGACAGCCCCAGTTATATCATGAGTGTGCGCGGAGTAGGATACAAATTCAATCAGTCTCTTCTTGAGAAATAGACCTGTATCGCCCCACACGATTATCTCTCACAAAGGAAAACTCACGCTTGCCCCACCCTGTCCTGTAAGCATAGAACAGGACTCCGGACATATACATCCATCCGCATATCACATAGCCATACAGAAACGGCAGACCAAAGATGAACGGTTCATCCCGTTCACATACTATAAGGATGCCTGGAAACTCCAACGCTGCAAAGCCAATGATCAGCAATACTGCTATCCATCGTTTACGTCCTACCTTTGACATGATCTATTCCTCATGGTGATATGAACAATAGTTTCTCTTCTGAAAACAATGCTTCTGTAATCTCTCTCAGTTTAAATGATTGTAATCGTTCTGTCGCCAAGCAGAAAAAGGGGTTTCGAAGTGGATACTAAAGTGTACTTTATTTACCACCGCTGTTCCGGGAAACCTTCGGGATTCGTTCCCGCCCGGCGTCCGTCCCAATGCTTCTTCAGGAGTCTGCCGCCGCTTTAATGAATTCCCTGAACAGGGGGTGCGCCTTGTTTGGTCTGCTTTTGAATTCCGGATGGTACTGCACACCGACGAAGAACGGGTGCGCCGGAATGCTGATCTGCTCCACCAGGCGGCCATCCGGGGATGTCCCGGCGATGATCATGCCCGCCTCCTCGAAGGCGTCTCTGTAGGCGTTGTTGAATTCGTAGCGGTGGCGGTGCCGCTCCGAAATCCGCCTGCATCCGTAGATCTTTTCCAGCAGGCTTCCTTCACGGATCTCGCAGGGATACGCGCCCAGGCGCATCGTGCCGCCCTTGGGGATGTCGCCGTACTGATCCGGCATGAAGTCGATGATTTTGTGCGGGCAGTCTTCGTTGAATTCTCTGGAGTCGGCGTCCTCGATGTTCAGGACGTTTCTCGCGAAATCAATCGCCGCGACCTGCATGCCCAGGCATATCCCCAGATATGGGATACCATGGGACCGGGCGTAGCCTGCCGCGCGGATTTTGCCTTCGATACCCCGGTCGCCGAATCCGCCGGGCACGAGAATGCCGTCCGCGCCGCCCAGAATTTCTTCTTCCGTTTCCGGCGTGATGTCCTCCGCCTCGATCCACTTGATCTCTACGGTGCAGTTGTTCTCGTAACCTCCGTGCCGCAGCGCTTCCGCGACAGACAGATATGCGTCATGTAGCTTGATGTATTTGCCGATCAAGGCGATCCGCACCGTATCTCCGCCGGCCCGGATCCTCTCGACCATGCGCTTCCAGTCTTCCATATTGCAGGGCCCCGCATCGATGCTCAACTCCCGGCAGACGATCCAGGAGAAGCAGGCCTCTTCCAGCATGAGCGGCGCCTCATAGAGAATCGGCAGAGTGATGTTTTCGATGACGCAGTCCCGCTTCACATTGCAGAACATAGCGATTTTATCGTATATGCTCTCATCAATGTGCTGGTCGGACCGCATGATGATCATATCCGGTGAAATGCCCATATTGCGCAGTTCCCGTACGGAGTGCTGGGTCGGTTTGGACTTATGTTCGCCGGAACTGCTGATGTACGGGACGAGGGTGACGTGGATGAACAGACAGTTCTCCCTGCCCTGCTCCAGCGCTATCTGCCGGATTGCCTCCAGGAAGGGCTGGCTCTCGATGTCGCCGACCGTGCCGCCGATCTCCGTGATGATCACATCGC
>JAUNRL010000013.1 GCA_030535715.1 Bacillota bacterium | reverse complement strand
TGGGCGTGCCTCTTCTGCCGAGAATGATGTCCGAGTATGCGCACAGCATTACCGGCATCGACATTCATCCCGGCGCCACTATCGGCGAGTATTTCTTCATGGATCACGGCACCGGCATCGTTGTCGGTTCCACATCCGTTATCGGAAAACATGTGAAGATCTACCAGGGCGTCACCATCGGCGCACTGTCCACCAAAGGCGGCCATGCCCTTCACGGCACCCGCCGCCACCCGACCATCGAGGATAACGTCACCATCTATTCCGGCGCGTCCATCCTGGGCGGCAATACCGTCATCGGCGAGGGTTCCATCATCGGCGGCAACGCCTTCATCACCTCGTCCATCGCCCCCGGATCCCGGGTCAGCATCAGCAACCGCGGCATGATGAACATTGAAGGCGGCGTCAGCCCCTGCTGCGACAGCTGCGACAAGTCTGACGGATGCGTCCTCGGCAGCGCCGTGTTCCTGGAAGAGCAGGAATAGGACAGGCCGGTCGGAGAATGCAGTTGCAGCGATGCATCAATACAGTGCAATTTAACATCGCATAATTAAGGAGGCGGTTTCCCGGCCTCCTTTTTTGTTCAAAAATATATGATTTCTCTTGAATCTGGCCTAAAGCGGTTATTTCGCCAGTGAACGGCCGGTCATTTCCGGCGGGATCTCAAGGCCCATCAGGTCGAGGAGGGTCGGGGAGAGGTCGCACAGGCGGCCGCCGTCCTTCAGTGCGCGGGGCTCGGATGCGATGTGCACCAGGGGAACCGGGTTCAGGGAATGGGCCGTCATGACATTGCCCTCTTCGTCCAGCATTTCGTCGGCGTTGCCGTGGTCGGCGGTGAGCAGGATCTGCCCGTCCTGAGCGAGGACGGCATCAACGATCTTCGGTACACACTGATCCAGGGTTTCGATTGCCTTTACCGCGGCATCCATGACGCCCGTGTGGCCGACCATGTCCGCATTGGCGAAATTTAGAATGATGACGTCGTATGTTTCTGAGGCAATGGCCTCCAGCACCTTTTCCATGACCTCCGGCGCGCTCATCTGGGGCTGCAGGTCGTAGGTGGGAACCTTGGGAGAGGGGACCAGAATGCGGTCTTCGCCTTCGCTGGGTTCCTCCACGCCGCCATTGAAGAAGAAGGTGACGTGGGCGTACTTTTCCGTTTCGGCGATCCGCAGCTGTTTCAGGCCCAGTGAGGAAAGATACACACCCAGGGTGTTGGCCGGTGTCTCCGGAGGATAAGCCAGGGTGACGTCAGGCATGGTGGCGTCATACTGGGTCATGCAGATGTAGCGGAGATTCTTAATCGTTTTTTTGCGCGGGAAGCCGTCAAAGTCCGGATCCACGAAAGCGCGGGTGATTTCCCTTGCCCGGTCAGGACGGAAGTTGAACATGATCATGGCGTCGCCGTCGTCCACGGGGAGGGCGCCGTCCACGATGGTGGGCAGAACAAACTCATCGCTTTCATCCCGTTCATAGGCTTCCTCCACGGCGGCCTGTCCGGTGGGGGCGCGCAGTCCATCGGCGCCGATCATGGCGTCATAGGCTTTCTCCAGACGGTCCCACCGCTTGTCCCTGTCCATGGCGTAGTAGCGTCCGGACACGATGCCGATGGTGCCGAGACCAGTTTCCCTCATGTGGTCGCAGAGCTGATCGATATAGGTGACGGCGCAGCGGGGCGGAACATCCCGGCCGTCCAGGAAGCAGTGAACACAGACTTTTTCCACGTCTTCCCGCTTCGCCATGTCAATGAGGGCGAAAAGGTGGGTGATGTGGCTGTGCACGCCGCCGTCGGAGAGCAGGCCCAGAAGATGCAGGGTGGAATGATTGGCTTTGGCGTGGGCCATGGCAGACAGGAGCGCTCCATTGCGGAAGAAATCACCGTCCTGAATGGCTTTGGTAATCATGGTCAGATCCTGGTAGACGATCCGGCCGGCGCCGATGTTCAGGTGGCCGACTTCGGAATTGCCCATCTGGCCTTCGGGCAGGCCGACGTCCAGTCCGCAGGCTTTCAGCGTGGTATGAGGATAGGAAGTGAAGATCCTGTCGAGAGCAGGCGTATCGGCCGCTTTGATGGCGTTGCCTTTGCGTTCGGAGCGGATGCCGAATCCGTCGAGGATCATCAGCATAGTTGGGCGATGAAATTGTTTCATGGATATTTACCTCCCTGTAAATGTCGAGTATACTGACTGTAGTATATCACATCGCAGGGATTTCGGAGGACAGCAAATGAATTCCGAACAGAAGATCCGGCTCAGAAACAACCGGATATTTGCATTCGAACATATGGAAATGATGGGCATCGTCAACGTGACGGAGGATTCATTTTTTGCCGGCTCACGGGCGTTCGGAATCGAAGCGGCGCTGGCTCTGGCGCAGCGGCATATCGCGGAGGGAGCCCGCATGATCGACATCGGCGGTGAATCCAGCAGGCCGGGCGCGGCGCCGGTGTCCTCTTCGCGGGAAAGGGAGCGGGTATGCCCCGTCGTCCGCATCCTCAGGGAACGGTTTCCGGACATCGTTCTGTCGGTCGACACCTATCACGCGGAGACGGCCCGCGCCGTACTGGAATCCGGCGCGGATATGATCAATGACATCTCCGGACTGACCTTCGAGCCCGAAATGGCCGAAGTGATCGCTGAAGCCGGCGCCGCGGTCATCCTCATGCATACGCCGGCCCGTCCGGACACAATGCAGGACAGCCCGCACTACGGGGATGTGGTGCGGGAGGTGCACGGATTCCTGGCGCGGCAGATTGCCTTCGCGAGGGAAAAAGGCATCGGACGGGATCAGATCATGATCGACATGGGAATCGGATTTGGAAAGTCAACCCGGCATAATCTGTCCCTCCTGCGGAACGTCCGCTGTTTTGACGATCTGGGGTGCCCCCATCTCCTGGCGGTATCCCGCAAGTCCGTGATCGGAAATGTTCTGGGGCTCACCGATCCGGCGGATCGGCTGCCCGGAACTCTGGCGCTGACGGCCTACGGCGCGGCCGCGGGCATGGCGGCCGCCCGTGTGCACGATGTGAAGGCCAATCTGGAAGCGGCGAGAATGCGGGAGGCACTGGAATGAGAACGATCATCGCCTTGGGATCCAACATGGGAGATCGGCAGAAGTATATCGACGACGCACTGATCCGGATGGAAGAGCGCGTCGGACACATTACCGCGTGTTCCGGCATCATGGAAACCAAAGCCTACGGCATAACCGACCAGGCGGATTTCCTGAACATGGTCATCGCCGTGGAGACGGAGAAGGAGCCCCGGCAGCTGCTTGCTGCTCTCAACGGGATCGAGGCGGAACTGGATCGTGTCCGGCTGATCCGCTGGGGCCCGCGGACCATCGATCTGGACATCATCTTCTATGAGGACCGGATCATCGATGAGGAGGACCTGCACATCCCGCACATCGATATGTACAGCCGGAGATTCGTACTGGAGCCGGCGGCGCAGATCGCGCCGGATCAGATTGATCCGCGGACGGGAAAAACCGTCAGCCGGCTGCTGAAGGAACTGACGGCAGCGCGCGGCGGGCAGGAACACGCAGCCGGACAGGTTCCGGAGGAACCGGAAAGGGGATAAGGTTGAACTGGACACAGGCACAACAGCAGACCATCGACCAGCGGGACACGAACATTCTGGTTTCCGCCGCGGCGGGATCGGGCAAAACCACGGTTCTCATCGAGCGGATCAAACAGCTGATTCTTCGCGATCAGATGGATGTTGACCGCTTTCTGATCACCACGTTCACCCGGGCAGCCGCCACGGAGATGAAGGAAAAACTGGAAAAGGCAATCCTGGCGGCGCTGGATTCCGCCTCCGATGAAAAGGAGACCGCCTTCCTGCAGCGGCAGATCACACTTCTTCCCCAGGCGGCCATCGGAACCTTCCACAGTTTCGCCACAACCATCATCCGGGAGTATTTCTTTCTCACCGATCTGCAGCCCGGATTTGCCATCGGCGATGAAATTCGCGGCAACCTTCTCCGGAGGGAAAGTGTCGACGAGGTTTTTGAGCGCCGGTTCGCCGAGGATCGGGATCGGTTCAGGGCTTTTCTTCGCGTCTACAGCGGCGACCGCAGCGACGACCGCCTCAAGGAAAGCGTTCTCCAGATCTACAAAGAGATGCTCAGCATCCCCGATTACGGGAACTGGGCGGAGGAGAGCACGGATAAGCTGGGCAGCGAATCTCCGGTGCGCGCGCTGAAGCTGGATCGGTTCATGCTGGAGGACGCGGCGCTTGAACTGAAAAAGGCTGCGGCAGAGTACGACTGCGCGGCAGGACTGCTTGACCGTCCCGGAACGAAAAGTCTGCACCTCAAGGCCCGTCAGGATGCGGACCGGATCCGTCAGCTGGCGGAAACCGCTTCCCTGCGGGAACCCTCCCCGGAGGGTTCATCCCGGCCCGATGCTGCGGCTTCTCTGCGGAAACTGGAGAAAGCGCTGTCCTCGCTGAAGCTGAACATCATGCGTGCCGGAAAAGAGGAAAAGCCAGCTTACGACGAGGTCAGAGATCAGGTGAAAACCTGCCGGGACCGGGGAAAGAAGCATCTGGACCGGATCCGGAAACAGTATTTCAGCGAGCCTCTGGAGGACTGGGACGCCGTCCTGGGAAGCCTGGAGGAAGACACCCGGTATTTTCTGCATCTGATCCGGGAGACAGAGGAGCGTTACAGCGAGAAGAAGCGGGCGGAGAACATCATCGATTTTGACGATGTGATGCATTACGCCATCCGCATCCTGGAGGATGACCGGGCGGCGGCGGATTACCGCAGCCGGTTCCGGTTTATCTTCATTGATGAATACCAGGACAGCAATCTGCTGCAGGAGAGAATCGTTGAGCGGATCAGCCGGGGAAACAATCTGTTTATGGTCGGTGATGTGAAGCAGAGCATCTATAAGTTCCGTCTGGCGGAGCCGGAAATCTTCCGGGAAAGATACCGCCTTTACCGGGATGGAGAAGCGGAGCGCTCGGTCAGAATTGATCTGAACAGTAACTTCCGCAGCAAAAAGGTCATCCGCGATGCGGTTAACCGGATCTTCGAGCCGATCATGAACGGCTACGATGAGGACGCCGCCCTCCATGGAAACGATGAGGATGAGCACCGGGGCGAGCCGGTCAGCCTGCATATCATCGACCGCAGCGCTTCGCGGAAGACGGAACCGGAACTGGTCGCGGAGATCATTCGATCGCAGCTGGGCAGAACCGTCTTCGACCGGAACGGGCATCCTCATCCTCTGGAGTACGGGGATATCGCCGTGCTTTCCCGGGGACGAAGCGATATTGCGGCTCTGGAACGTTTCCTGAACAACGAGGGAATCCCTGCCTGCGGGCAGACGGATGGCGGATACTACGAAACCGTAGAGATCCAGGTGCTGATCAATCTGCTGCGTGTCATCAGCAATATGCGGCAGGACGTCCCGCTGATCTCGGTGATGAGCGCGGTTTTCTTTGATTTTCATCCCCGGGAACTGGCGGAAATCCGGATAGCCTTCCGGCGCGGCAGTTACGTCCAGGCCGTCATGCAGTACGCCGAAGAGGGCGAAGACCATGCGCTGCGCCAGAAAATCAGGAACATGCTGGCGCAGATCGCTCTCTGGAGAGAAATCAGCCGGACGGTGCCCCTGGAGGAGCTGATGCGCATCCTTCTGCAGGAGACCGGATACGGCGATTACTGCAGAAGCCTCCCCGTCGGGTGGCAGAGGATCTCCAATCTGCGGCTGCTGCTGGAGCGGGCCGCGGCTTTTGAGCAGATTGGTTATTCGGGGCTGCACGGGTTTCTGGCCTATGTGGAGGCGATGAAGCAGACGGGGCAGAAGGTCTCCGAAGCACCCGTCAGCGGCGAGGGCGAGAACGTGGTTCGGATCATGACGGTTCACAAGAGCAAGGGGCTGGAATTTCCCATGGTCATCCTGACCGGAGCGGGACGGGCTGTCACCGGATCCCGAAGCGGACAGCAGCCGGCCATGCATAAGGATTTCGCCATCGGGCTGCCCCAAATCGATCGTGATCATCACTGGTCGCGGAAGACCCTGCTGCAGAAGGTCATCGGCGGGAAGAAAACCCGGGAGGATGTGGAAGAGGAGATCCGGATCCTCTATGTTGCACTGACCCGACCGAAGGACGCCCTGTTCATCGTCGGCAGCCTGTCCTCCGCGGAGAAATGGAAAGAGAAGCCGGACACGGGATCTTTCCTGGAGATGCTTTCCCCGACCCTGGCCCGGATGGCCGCGGAAGATCCCGCTGCCGCCCAGGTGGTCTGGCACAGGGGAGAAGAGGAACAGAATCGGGAACAGGAGGAGCAGAGGCCATTCCGCCGCCGGACGACCCTGCTGGACGAGCCGACGGCGGAGGAACCGGATGCGGAACCTCTTCTGGCCGAGGTGGAACGCCGCTTGTCCTGGCGGTATCCGTATGAGGATCAGCAGAATGTACGGCCCAAATATTCCGTGACGGAACTGAACCGGGCTGCGGGACAGAAGGGCCGCAGCCCGGCGGAGATACCGCCGATGCGCGGCCTGATCGACGAAGAGACGGAAACCGGGCTGTCCGCCGCGCAGATCGGATCGGCCATGCATACCATCATGGAGAGAATTGACTTTGCCAGAGCCTTGGACGAAGGGGAAGCCTACATTCGACGGGCGGCGGAGGAAATGGCGGAGAAGGGCATCCTGACCGAAGAAGAACTTGCCTCGGCATCTGCGGAGAACATTGCCGCATTCTTCGCGGATCCGGTTGGACAGAGAGCGGCCCGGGCGGAGGCCCTGCACCGGGAGAAAGAGTTCCTGCTGCGCAGGGAGCGGCAGGGCGTGCCGGTGATCGTGCAGGGGATCATCGACTGCTGGTTCACCGAGGAGGACGGACTGGTGCTGATTGACTACAAGAACAGCCGGCTGAACGAAGAAGCCGATGAAGAAACCGTCACCGGCCGTTACCGGGAGCAGATCCTCCTTTACCGGGAAGCTCTGGAAAAGGCGGAAGAGCGGCCCGTGAAGGAGACCTGGCTGTATCTGTTCCGGGCAAAGCGGTTTGTTCCTGTTCTGTAGCCGTGCAGGGAAAAAGATAAAATCTCAGCCAATATTATCCGAAAACAGGTTGACAACCAGGTGTAGAGGTGGTACATTTAACGTGGAGTTAGCACTCGCAAACGAAGAGTGCTAACAACGGGAGGGCCGGAATGGATTTAACTGAACGAAAACTGAAAATCTTGCAGGCCATCATCGCCGACTTTGTCCGGACGGCCGAGCCGGTGGGATCGCGGACGATCTCTCGGAATTATGATCTCGGCGTCAGCCCCGCAACGGTACGGAACGAAATGTCGGATCTGGAGGAAATGGGATACCTTACCCATCCGCATACGTCATCGGGTCGTGTGCCTTCGGAGAAAGCCTACCGGCTTTACGTCAATGAAATGATGGGGAAGAAGGAACTGACCCCGGCGGAGAAGGAATCCATCGCCAGGAAATTGTACGAAAATGTTTCGGAGCTGGACAATCTGATTGAGCGGGCGGCCAAGGTGCTGTCGGAAATCACCAGCCTGACGGCTTTCGCCCTGTCTCCCGGCAAGGAACAGGAGCGTCTGAAGTACGTCAACCTGATTCCCATCGACGAGCGGACGGTGGTACTGATGATCGTGGCCGACAGTGGCGAGGTATCCAATACCACGGTGCGGCTGGACCGGCCGGCCGGTGACGATACGCTTCGGATTCTGGCCAAGAACATGACCTATAACTACGCCGGGAAGACCCTGAGCGAGGCGCTGAAACTGGATATCATCAAGACGTTCCGGGAGGATGCGGAGGCCATGACCATGTACCAGAACAACATCGTGCCCGGGTTTATCCGGACGCTGGAGGATATGCTTAACGTTAACCTGTATATGGATGGTTTGACCAACATTTTTTCCATACCGGAGTACAGCGATATCGAGAGAGCGCGGAACTTCTTCGAGATGATGAGTCGCAAGGAGGATATTACGAAGAAGCTGATCGGCACCGATGACGGCATTATCGTTACCATCGGCGGAGAGAATCAGGAAGTCGAGCTGTGCGACTGCAGCGTGGTGACAGCTACTTATCATGTGGACGGGAAAATGGTCGGCAAGCTGGGCGTCATCGGCCCAACACGGATGAAATACGATGAAGTGACATCGGTCGTTGAATTTCTGACCGATAACATCAGCAAAGCATTTATGATCACGGAAGGAGACCAGGATGAGTGAGGAAGCCAGGAACATCCCCATAGAGGATCCGGCTGAGGAAGCAGCAAAGGAGGAAAGGACAGCGCCGGTTGAGGGAGAATCCGCGGACGAAAGCGCGGCTTCCCCGGAGAGGGGGGATGACGCGGCCGGTGAGGAACCGGCGGATGATCCGGAAGACGGGAGCGACGCGCGGAAGGAGACGGAGCCCGCGGATGAACCGGAAAAAGCAGAAGGGGATGATGCCCGCTACCTGCGGCTTCTCGCGGAGTTTCAGAACTATAAAAAAAGAACGGAAAAAGAAAAATCGGATCTTTATTCCTACGCCAATGAAAAAATCATGACCGAACTGCTGGAAGTTATGGATAACTTCGAAAGAGCTCTTGAGCAGCCGGCCGGTGACGGATTCAAGGAGGGAATGGAACTGATTTTCAACCAGCTGGGCAGTGTCCTGAACAGGGCGGGTCTGGCTGAGATAAGCGCGCTGGGCGAGGAGTTCGATCCCAACGTCCACAACGCGGTAATGACGGAGGAAACCGAAGAATACGAGAGCGGCAAGGTTTCCGGCGTAATGCAGAAGGGATATACCCTGAACGGTAAGGTGATCCGGCCATCCATGGTCAGGGTCGTTAACTGACGGATCGGACAGTCCGCAGACCGTTTGAACCGGCCGCTGATGAATACATCTGAAGGAGGAAAAGAAAATGGGAAAAGTAATCGGAATTGATTTAGGAACCACCAACTCCTGCGTTGCTGTGCTGGAAGGCGGAGAGCCGACCGTCATCACCAACGCGGAAGGAAACCGCACCACTCCATCCGTCGTCGGATTCGCGAAGAACGGCGAGAGGCTGGTGGGGGAAACTGCCAAGAGACAGGCGATCACCAATCCGGACCGGACCATCGCGTCCATCAAGCGTCACATGGGTGAAGCCTATGACATTCAGATCGACGGAAAAAAGTATACGCCGCAGGACATCTCCGCGATGATTCTGGCCAAGCTGAAGACCGACGCGGAAGCCTATCTGGGCGAGGCCGTCAACGAAGCGGTGATCACTGTGCCTGCCTATTTCACCGACAGCCAGAAACAGGCGACCAAGGACGCGGGCAAGATCGCGGGCCTGGAAGTCAAGCGGATTATCAATGAGCCGACGGCAGCCTCTCTGGCCTATGGCTTGGATAAGGCGGAAGGATCTCAGAAGATCCTGGTTTACGATCTGGGAGGCGGCACCTTCGATGTTTCCATCCTGGAACTGGGCGATGGCGTTTTCGAGGTGCTGGCAACCAACGGCAACAACAAGTTGGGTGGCGATGACTTCGACGAAGCGGTTCTCAACTTCATGGCGGACACCTTCTCCCAGGAGAACGGCATTGATCTGCGCGCGGACAAGATGGCCATGCAGAGGCTGAAGGAAGCGGCGGAGAAGGCCAAGAAGGAACTGTCCAGCGCGCAGACCACCAACATCAACCTGCCCTTTATCACCGTCAGCGAGAACGGTCCGATGCACATGAACATGGATCTGACCAGAGCCAAGTTCGATCAGCTGACCGCGGATCTGGTCAACAGGACCATCGAGCCGATGAAAAAGGCTATGGCCGATGCGGGCGTATCCAACAGCGATATCGCCAAGGTTATTCTGGTTGGCGGATCCACCCGTATTCCGGCGGTGCAGGACGCGGTGAAGAACATCACCGGTAAGGATCCCTTCAGGGGCATCAATCCCGATGAGTGCGTGGCTATTGGCGCGGCGATCCAGGCGGGCGTTCTGACCGGTGAGGTACACGACGTTCTGCTGCTGGACGTCACTCCGCTGTCCCTGTCCATTGAGACCCTGGGCGGCGTAGCCACAAAACTGATTGAGCGGAACACCACCATTCCGACCAAGAAAAGCCAGATCTTCTCCACGGCGGCAGACAATCAGCCGGCCGTTGACATTCACGTCATGCAGGGCGAGCGGGATATGGCTGCCGGCAACATCACCTTGGGACGCTTCCAGCTGACCGGTATTCCGCCGGCACCGCGGGGCGTGCCACAGATCGAGGTCACCTTCGACATTGACGCCAACGGCATCGTGAACGTCAGCGCCAAGGATCTGGGTACGGGCAAGTCCCAGCAGATCACCATCACTTCTTCGACCAAGCTCTCCGAGGATGAGATCAACGCCAAGGTCAAAGAGGCGGAGCAGTACGCGGAAGAAGACAAGAAGAGAAAGGAAGAGGTTGAGGTCAAGAACCAGGCCGAAACCCTGATCTATGAGACCGAGAAGAACATGAAGGAGCTGGAACAGGCTCTCTCCGATGAGGAGAAGAATGAGATCAACGGCGCCAAGGACGCGCTGCAGAGCGCGCTGAATGCCGGTAACATTGATGACATCAAGGCGAAGACGGAAGTGCTTACCGAGAAGTTCCACACGATCTCAGCCAAGATGTATCAGCAGGCCCAGCAGGCTCAGGGCGCGGCGGGAGCCGGCCCGGACATGAGCGGGTTCGCCGGTGCGGCGGCCGCGGGCGGAGCGGTCGATGCCGGATCCCGGGGCAGCGCATCCGGTGACGACAACGTGGTTGATGCCGACTTCGAAGTCGTCGATGACGACGAAAAACAGTAAGAGGAACTGCATTTCAGCGGTCAGCGCCGGAGAAACCCGTTCGCTGATACCCGGTGGATGTTCCGGGACACCAGAGAAAAACTGCGCAGGAGCTGCCGGAAACGGTAGCTCCTGAACGTGGATAGAAACAAGACGAGCAGAAAGCGGAATATCATGGCAGAAAAGAGAGATTATTACGAGGTCCTTGGACTCCAAAAAGGGGCCGGTGAGGATGAGATCAAGAAGGCTTTTCGCAAGCTGGCGATGAAGTATCATCCGGACAAAAACCCGGGGAACAAGGAAGCGGAGGAAAAATTCAAGGAAATCAACGAGGCCTATGCGGTGTTGTCTGATCCGGAGCAGAAGCAGAAGTACGATCAGTTCGGCCATGCCGGCGTCGATCCCAACAGTTTCGCCGGTGGATTCGGTGGCGGATTCGGCGGATTTGAGGATATCTTCGACATGTTTAGCGGCGCCTTCGGGGGCGGAGGCGCGTTCGGAGGCGCCTTCGGCGGTCAGCCCAGGCGCAGCAATGCTCCGCGCAAAGGCAATGATATCCAGAAATCCATGACCATCAATTTCACCGAGGCAGCTTTCGGCTGCAAGAAGCAGATCAAGCTGACCAAGTATGTTAAGTGCAAAACCTGCGGCGGCACCGGCGCCAGTCCCGGCACGTCGAAAAAGACCTGCCCCAATTGCGGCGGCACCGGCGAAATCCGCACCCAGCAGAGAACACCTCTGGGCACTTTTCAGAGCGTTTCTCCCTGTCCGGACTGCAACGGTACGGGGCAGATCAACGAATCCCCCTGTATGGACTGCGGCGGCACCGGACGGGTACGGGATACGGTGAAGCTCACGGTCAGCATTCCCGCCGGCGTGGATAACGATTCCGTCATTCCCATCCGCGGACAGGGTGAACCGGGCTTCAACGGCGGTCCCGACGGCGACCTGTATATTGTTATCAATGTGCGTCCGCATAAGATTTTCGAGCGGCGCGGACAGGATCTGTGGCTGGAGATTCCCATCTCCTTCGATCAGGCGGTCTTGGGCGATGACATCGTTGTGCCGACCCTGGAAGAAAAGGTGTCCTACAAGGTGCCTGCGGGCACTCAGCCGGGAACCGTCTTCCGCCTGAAGGGCAAGGGGGTCAAGAGTGTTCGCTCCAACCGCAGGGGGGATCTCTATGTGAAGGTCAGCCTGGAGGTGCCCACCAAGCTCAACGGCAAGCAGAAGAAGGCTGTAAAGGCGATGGGAGAAGCTGTTACCGACGAGTGCTACCAGAAGAAGAGCGGATTCCTGAAGTCCATCAGGGAGTTTTTCAGCTGACCGCTCGCAGCGGCGCCGATGCTTCGCTCCGGTCTTCGTCGCCGGCAGGAGCAGAGGAGATTTTCTGATGAAGTATATTGAACTGAGAATACACGCCTCCCGACAGGGCGTTGAGATGGTCTCCGAACTGCTTATGCGCAACGGGATCACATCCGTTTCCGTGGACGATCCTGCGGATCTGGAGGTTATTCTGGAGAAGAAAGACGAGTACGGGTGGGACTACATCGATGAAGAGGTAAAGGCCCGGCCCGACCGGGAGCCGGTGGTCCGGGCCTATCTCGAGGATACAGAAGAGGGCCGGCAGCTGCTGCAGTCACTGAAACTGCAGATCATGAACCTGAAGAGCCTGGAATACGAAGGCCGGTTCGGCTGGGACGCGAACCTCGGACGGCTTTATGCGGAAGCGGAGACTGTGGATGACGGAGATTGGAAGGATCGCTGGAAGGAATACTTCCGACCCATGGCCGTCACCGATACCATTGTGGTGAAGCCATCCTGGGAGGACTACGAGGCAGCCCCGAGGGAGAAACTCATCGAGATCGATCCGGGCATGGCTTTCGGGACGGGCTCCCACGAGACTACGCGTCTCTGCCTGCGGCTGCTGGAGAAATATGCGCCGGCCAGCTGCGCGGCACAGGCCGGGCCGAAGACAGCGAACAGCCTGCCATCTCTCCTTGATGTGGGCTGTGGCTCAGGCATTCTGGCTATGGGCGGCGCGCTGCTGGGATACGATCCGGTGCTGGGCATCGAGATTGATCCGGACGCGGTGGAGGTGGCCCGGGAGAACGTGGCCCGTAACGGGCTGAAGGAAGTCATCGAGATCCGTCAGGGGAATCTGACGGAAGGGGTTGATTTTGCCGCGAATGTCATCGTTGCCAATCTGATGGCCGATCTGGTGATCCGGCTGGCGGGCGACTGTGCTGCGCAGCTGAAGCCGGGTGGATGGTTCATTTCCTCGGGGATCCTGCTGGAGAAAAAGGAAGCGGTCGCAAAGGCTGTCCGGGAAGCCGGATTTGACATCACCGAGGTCGCTGAAGAGGGCGAATGGTGTGCCATTGCCGCCAGAAAAACTGGGCGGTAGGAGTTTCGGAGGGAACCATACATGAGCAGATTTTTTGTGCCGCCGGAGAACATCGGCGTGCGGACCATAGAGATTACCGATTCCGGGGATCTGCATCATATGCGAAAGGTTCTCCGGCTGCGTCCCGGCGACGAGGTGGATGTCTCCGACACGGATCAGTGGGAATATCGGGCGCGCATTGAGATTCTGGAAGAAGACAGCGCCATGCTGACGATTCTGGACAGGCAGGCGTTTGCGGCGGAGCCGAAGACGAAGGTCACCCTCTATCAGGGCATCCCCAAGCAGGGCAAGCTGGATAGAATCATTCAGAAGTGTACGGAACTGGGCGTGCGGGAAATCGTTCCCGTGTTTATGGATCGCACGGTGGTGGCGGATCGCGGTCATATGACCAGAAAAGCGGAGCGCTGGCGAAGGATCGCCGCCGAAGCCGTAAAACAGTGCCGCCGGGGGATCATCCCGGCTGTCCGGGACGCGGTGGAGCTGACGGATGTCATCAACGAATCGGGGGAGTATAATCTGGTGCTTATTCCCTATGAAAACGAGCAGGCTGTGTCCATCAAGGAGGTTCTCCGGGAGGACGGCTGGCGACATAGAGGAAAGAAGGAGCGGAGAATCGCCGTGTTTATCGGACCGGAAGGAGGATTCAGTGAGGCGGAAGTACAGGCCGTGACCGAAGCCGGCGGCAGGAGTGTGACCCTGGGCCGGACGATCCTGCGCACGGAGACGGCGGGACCGGCAGCGCTGGCTATGATCATGTACGAACTGGAGCTGTAATCATGCGGATGGTATTTGCGGACACGAAGATCAT
>JAUNRL010000012.1 GCA_030535715.1 Bacillota bacterium | reverse complement strand
CGCCGAAGCACATCGCCAGCATGATCAGGGAGATGGTCCACATCATGGACTGCAGACCGCCGCCGGTCAGCAGTGCCACCAGCTTGGTCATCAGCAGGTCATCTTCCGGAGCCTCATAGCCGCTGGGGAGTGAACCGAGACCGTTGTTGATAATGTTGAATACGCTGGACTGTTCGCCGCCGCCCGGGATAACTTTGATTCCCTGCATCGCCATAAACGGAATGCCCAGCAGCGCACCCGCGATCAGAGCGGGCAGAGCCGGCATCTTGATGATGACCGCGACGATAACGAATACCGGCGGGATCAGGAACAGGATGCCTACCTTGAAGTTCTCTGCGATGAACCCCAGGATCATGGTGATCTGTTCTTCGTTGGCAGCACCGCCCTTGTGGGTGAAGCCCAGGATCAGGTACACGATCAGCGCGATGATCAGGGACGGGGTTACCGTATAAACCATGTGCTTGATGTGCGCAAACAGATTGGTTCCCGCGATCGCCGGCGCCAGATTCGTCGTGTCAGACAGCGGGGACATCTTGTCGCCGAAGTACGCGCCGGACACGATCGCACCGGCCGTCATCGCGGCAGGGAATCCCAGAGCGGTTCCGATACCGATCAGGGCAACGCCCATGGATCCGGCCGTGGACCAGGATGAACCGGTCGCCAGTGAAATGACGGAGCACAGGATGCACGCGGTGAACAGGAAAATCCTTGGTGAAATAATCTTGATACCGTAGTACATCATGGACGGAATGACACCGCCTGCCTTCCAACAGCCGATCATGGCGCCGACAACGGCCAGGATCAGCATGGCCTGCATGGAACGGTTGATCGCCGCCAGGATACCCTGCTCCATGTAGCTCCACTTCCAGCCGTTGGCCGCGCCGATGATGCCGGCGATACAGGCAGCCAGAATCAGACCACCGTGGGCCTCTCCGCCTTTATCGAACTTAACGTTCCAGAACAGGAATACGACCATGGCGAGGATGGCGATGACGCACTGCCACATAGGTACTTTTCTACCCATAATAAAATCCTCCTTACCAAATATGTAATAGATAATTGCAAACCGAAGACAATATACACCACCTTTGTCTTCGGTTGTCAGATACAAGAATTATAGACCTGGGTCATAAAAAAGTCAACCAGATGTCAACAATCAGAATTTATACACGAAGGGTACAGTTTGCGCAATGGCTGCCAGCAGTTGCTCCTTTCCCACGATTATGGTAGTATGATCACGGAGGTAAACGCCCATGAGTTTCAGAAACAACGGATCACGCAGAACCCCCCGATACATTCTCAGTTCGATCTTCCTTTTCCTGATCGGGCTGGCCTGTCTCTACATCGCCGCGCAGAAGGGCTTTCCCTTCGCGTGGATCCTCATCTCTGCGGCAGTATTCTTCCTATCCTTCTCCATGTTCAGGAACGCCAACGAGGTCTGACCGTCAGCGGATAACCATCTTATCTCCAGAAAGAGACCGTCCGATCCTGCGCACCACGCCTTGCGGTCCGCAAGGGTTTTTGATTGCACGGGATGCTCCAGAATCATCAGCGAAACGCCTTCGTCTCCGGTTCCGGGTTGCCTCCGCCGGGACACTTCCGGTGATCGCCGCTTTCGCCCGTCCGTCGGAGATTCGAAGACCGGTCGGCTTCCCGATGAACGTCATCAGTTCCATGCGCAGCGAAATCGGGCGCACTCTGCCGCGCATGAAAACGAAGGCTGCCGAGACAAACGGCATCCGCGCCGTTATTCACCGCAGCCCAGAATTGTTTCCGGCCGCCGACGGACACCAGCAGCTCGGGAATGTTGTGCTTTGTGGTCATGGATCCTTCCACATTGTTTCTCGGGTTATTTCTTCACCTTGAACGACGACTTCAGTCCCACGATCCGGTTGAAGACCTTCTCCTCGTCCGTGGTCAGCTCCGAATCCGCCATGTAGTAGCCTTTGCGGAAAAACTGGAACCGATCGCCACCTTCAGCCTCCGCCAGCAGCGGCTCCGCATACCCGATCGTCTCCGTCAGGGAGTCCGGGTTCATGACCAGTTCACCGTTCTCATCCTCCACCATCAGGTAATCGTAATTCCGGATCCGGATCTTCACGGCTGTAGCCGTGTCCACCCAGTGAATGGTCCCCTTGACTTTGCGGTTTGCGCCTTCGGTTCCGCTCTTCGTCTCCGGATCGTAGGTGCAGAGCAGTTCTTTAACGGAGCCGTCTTCGTTCTTCACCACTTCGTTGCAGGTGATGAAGTAAGCGCCCTTGAAGCGGACCTCGTTGCCGGGGAACAGGCGGAAATACTTCTTCGCCGGCACTTCCATGAAATCGTCGCCGTCCACCCAGAGTTCCCGGCTGAAGGGGATCGTGCGATTGCCCATCTCCGGAACCTCCCGGTTGTTCTCGACTTCCATGTCCTCGGTCTGTCCCTCCGGATAGTTGGTGATGATCACCTTGATCGGATTCTCCACCACGTTCCGGTTCCGGACCTTCGTCTTCAGGTCGTCCCGGACACAGGCTTCCAGCAGACCGATATCGACGGTGCTGTTTGCCTTGGCCACGCCGATCCGCTCACAGAAATCCCGCACCGCCTCCGGCGTATAGCCCCGGCGGCGGATCCCCGCAATGGTCGGCATCCGTGGGTCGTCCCATCCGTCCACGTCACCCTCGTCCACCATCTTCTTCAGCAGACGCTTGCTCATGACCGTGTTGGTCAGATTAAGACGGGCGAACTCGATCTGCTGCGGCGGCGTCGGCCACTTGCCCACAGCCTGCAGCACCCAGTCATACAGGGGACGGTGGTCCTCAAACTCCAGAGTGCAGATGGAATGGGTAATCCCCTCGATGGCATCCTCAATAGGATGTGCGAAATCGTACATGGGATAGATGCACCACTTGTCGCCGGTGTTATGGTGCTCGGCGTGGGCGATCCGGTAGATGACGGGGTCACGCATATTGATATTGGGAGAAGCCATATCGATCTTCGCCCGCAACACCTTCTCGCCATCGGCGCATTTTCCTTCCCGCATCTCTTCGAAGAGTCGCAGATTCTCCTCCACGCTCCGGCCCCGGTAAGGGCTCTCCTTTCCCGGCTCGGTCAAGGTTCCCCGGTACTGCCGGATCTGCTCCCCGGAAAGGTCACATACAAAGGCAAGTCCTTTCCTGATCAGCGTCACCGCACACTCGTACATCTCGTCAAAATAGTCGGAGGCCCAGAGCCGTTCCTTCCATTCGAACCCGAGCCAGCGCACATCATTCTCGATAGAGTCCACATACTCCATGTCCTCCTTGACCGGATTGGTGTCGTCATAGCGCAGATTGCACGCGCCGTTGTACCTGATCGCCGTTGTGAAGTTCAGGCAGATGGATTTGGCGTGCCCGATGTGCAGGTATCCGTTGGGCTCCGGCGGGAAACGAGTCAGAACCTTGTCCCCGTACTTCCCCTCCTCCAAATCCTTCTCGATCTTCGCGTGAATGAAATTGGTGCCGACGGCTGCTTTTTCCTCTGCCATATCTTCCTCCTCTTTTGCGTTGCCGCTCGTGAAACGGCGTTTTCCAATGATGATATTTTACCTCCCATCCCGCGTCCCCGTCAAGATTCGGCGCCCATGACGGGCGGTTTGTAAAGGCAATTCTGCACAGATTCATTTCGAGATTACCACCAGCCATTCACGAAATCGACATAATTAACGATTAAGATAAGGATATCCGAAACCTCGCTGTATTTGCTGACGAAAAAGGAGTTCAGCTATGGATAGAAAGAACAAGAACGACTACACGCAGAAAACCTCGAACTACGAGCCAAACTTCATCCTGCGGGATCCGGAGGAAAAGGCCGCATCCCGGCCAGGGAACGCGCGGCCCGTCTTCGAGAATCCCGGTTACGATGACAGCTCCTCCAGAGGCAGCTACGCCGATCCCCGGCGAAACTTCCGCTACGGCGAATCCGTATCCTGGAGCAACGGTGAAACCCGGCGTACGGGCGGCACCCGCTCCTTCAGCGGCGGAACGGGCGGAGCGGGATCCGTACCCCATGGAGGCGGCAAAAAGAAAAAGACCGGATCTGTTATCCTGTCCCGGCGGGCACTGGCTTTCCTGGTCGTCGGCTGCATGATCCTGTCCACCCTCTTCGGGTTCGGCGGATCCCTTCTTGGCAATGCCCTCATCTCGCCCCATCCCACCGGCGCGGCGCAGACCGCTGCCGGATCGAGCACCAGCAATTCCGGATCTTCGGCCGAAACCGCCGGTTACTCTCTGGAAAACGCAACCGGCAACCAGATGACGGTGAAGGAAATCACCGCCAGGGCCAAGGACAGTGTTGTGGAAATACGTACGGAAAGCGTTACCTCCGACTCCTGGATGCAGCAGTACGTCACCCAGGGTGCGGGCAGCGGAGTCATCATCAGCAAAGACGGTTACATCATGACCAACAACCATGTCATCAACGGCGCCAGCAAAATCAAGGTGACGGCTACAGATAAAAAGGAATACGATGCCGAATTGGTCGGCACCGATGAAAACAACGACGTTGCCGTTATCAAGATCAGTGCCTCCGGCCTCTCCGCCGCAACCTACGGCAACAGCGACCAGCTGGAGGTCGGCGATCTGGCCGTGGCCATCGGCAACCCGCTGGGCGAACTGGGCGGGACGGTAACCGCAGGCATCATCAGCGCCAAGGATCGGGCTCTGTCTATCGACGGCAAGACCCTGCACCTGCTGCAGACCGACAGTTCCATCAACCCGGGCAATTCCGGCGGTGGGCTGTTCAACGGCAGCGGTCAGCTGATCGGACTGGTGGTGGCAAAATCCGCAGGATCCGACGTGGAAGGGCTTGGCTTCGCCATCCCCATCAACACGGCAACCAACGTCGCCCAGCAGCTGATCGACAAAGGCTACGTCAGCGGACAGCCCTCCACCGGCATGACCTATAAGGAAGGGGCCGCCGGCGGAGACTCCTTCAGTTCCTTTGATTCCATCTTCGGCGGACAGACCGCCACACAGGTTTACATCTACAGCGTCAACGGCAGAAACGCGAAGAAAGCCGGCTTCGAGCCCGGCGATCTCATTGCCGCCGTTGACGGCGAGGAGATCACCGCCTTCGATGATCTGTCCTCCATCGTCACCTCCCACAAGGTGGGGGACACCCTGACTTTTACCATCGTCCGTAACGGGAGCAAGAAGGAGATCAGGCTGAAGCTGGAAGAAAAATCCGTCACGGACAAGGTTGCCGGGCAGGAAAGCCAGAGCGGCCGGAATGATTCGGGCAGCCAGATGATCCCCGATGAAGGCGGCAGCCTCTTCGACTACTTCTTCGGACAGTGACAGGGGAACGGTTCTTTTGTCCGTTTCGAACAGAGGGCCGTATTCAAACTATAGAAAGGCAACGGAACGCCGTGTTCCCTTGCCTTATTTTCCTTTTTATGGTAGTATGATCAATGATGGAGGCTGCGTATGGATATTATTCTGACACCAACCAAACTGAAAGGGAGCATTGACGCCAGACCCTGGTCGGTCAGTTCCCACCTGCACAGCGCTGCGCAGCACCTGGCAAAGGCCGCCGGCGCCAGCGCCGGTCCCGACGCTTCGGCAGCTGACGGCAGAACCGCCGGGATGCGTTCCGAAACTGCTCCGACGCCCGGTGCCAGCCTTCCGGAGTCCCTTTCCGAAGATCTGGAAGCCACCCTCCGCTGCCTGCGCGCCCTTACCGGCGGTGAACCCATGCTGGACTGCGGCAAAAGCGTCCTGACGCTTACTCTGCTCTACCCCATTGCCGCCGCGCTGCGGGAAAAGGTTGCCTTTGTGGGCGATCCGGAAATCAACTGGGAATCGATCCTGCCTCTCTTCGACGTCCTTCGGCAGCACGGCACGGACCATTCCCGGGGAAGCCTGAAGATCCGCCGGCGGAACCGCAAACGGATCCGGGAGATCTGCATCCTGTCCGGCCGACTGAAATACGGCCATTTTTCCCTGACCGGCAAAGAAGATCCCTGGTTCACGGCCGGTCTGCTGATGGCGCTGCCTTTGCTGGAGGGGAACAGCTCCCTGCGAACGACGACCATGCCTCAGATCAATGAAATCCCGATCATGGCAGTGGATATTCTTCATCAGTACGGCATTGCCGTGCGCTCTACGGTGGATGACTACGGATATCCTTCCTATGAGATCGCCGGCAGCCAGTCCTTGCACGCGCCGGAAAACGTCCGCGTGGAGGGGGACTGGGGGCAGGCCGCCTTCTGGCTTTGCTGCGGCGCCCTGGGCGGCAATGTCACCGTACGCGGACTGCGGGCCGATTCGCCCCAGGTTTCCCGGCAGATTCTGGATAAGCTCCACACCATGGGTGCAGGCACGGGACTCGGCGAGGGAAGCGCCAACGTCACGGCGGCAAGACTGACCGGATGCAACATCAACGCCGGCAGGATACCGGATCTGGTTCCCATTCTGGCTGTGGCCATGGCCTCCGCTTCCGGCGCGTCCATGCTCACGGATATGAACCGTCCCGATCTGGAATCAATCCAGCGCGCGCTGATTCTTCTGGGCGGAGATGTTCTGCTGGAGGAAGACAAACTGGACTTTCGCGGCAAGCCCGTGCTGACCGGCGGCGAGGTGGACCCTCTGGGCAATCCGGCAGCTGTGCTGACCGCTGCCGGCGCCTCCTGCATCTGCGCCGAGCCGGTACTCATCCGCAACGCCGGCATCATCAACAAATATTACCCGGATTTTTTCCGCGATTTCACCGCCCTTGGCGGACGGATCCGCGTGCTATAGGTATGGAAAAGGAGTAATGTCATGCAAACGCAGAACCAGAACCCTACCGGTATCCAGGAGCGAAGCATTCCCCTGGCTATCGTGCTGACCATCGTCACCTGCGGCATTTATGGTTTCTACTGGATCTACAAGCTGCACGATGAGGCCAACGCCCTCTGCGGCAGACGGGATGAGATGAGCCCGGCTCTGGTTGTCGTACTCATCATCGTCACCTGCGGCATCTATCAGGTCTACTGGGCCTACACTCAGGGCGAAAAATTCCAGGAGGAAGCGGAACGGCGCGGCAGCAATGAAGCCAGAGATCTACCGGTTCTCTACCTGGTCATGGAGGCGGCCAACTACTTCGTGGGCGCGACCTCCATCATCAACAAGGCCCTCATGCAGGATCGGATCAATCAGATCCTGCGGCGAAACGGCTGGAGCAGCCGTCCCTATGAGGAAGCGCGTTTCCGCTACGCGCCGGAACAGGACATCGCGCGGGAGTACGAGAAGGCAGAAGCGGAATACAACGTGGACGCCGCGCCGGAAGCCCGCACCGACATCTGTCCCGATGCGCCCATCGTTCCTGTAAACAATGCGCCGGCGGAAACACCCCTGCTTGAGGATGATCCCGATGCAGAGAACTGACCAGCGATATCAGCCGGCCGGCTGCCTGTTGGCTGATCAGAAGCGGCGGCTGGGAAAGCTCGCCGCCGGCGCAGCCGCGCTGTGCGCGGCCGGCGCGGTCTACGTCTTGTTGATCCACGCCTTTGGGATCGGCATGCGCTGCCCCTTCGATCGCCTCACCGGATACTCCTGCCCCGGCTGCGGCATCAGCGGTATGTTTCTCTGCCTGCTGCAGGGCGACATCGCCGGCGCGTTCCGCAGCAATCCGCTGACCTTCTGCCTGCTGCCCGGCTATCTCGGTCTGGCCGCATGGCTCTCCCGGCAGTACCTGCTGTACGGATACCTGAAAACCGGAAAATCTCTGGACCGCATTCTGATCGTACTGATCGGCGTATATCTGAGCTTCGGTGTGTGGCGCAACCTCGCCTGAACCGGAAAGGAGCACGGAAATGACTTCCATCCATCGCCGATGGACTTGTCATCGGCTCCATTGGCGTAGAACGCCAGGCCAATCCGGCTCCAGTCGTCGGAATTGACGGAGAATTCCACGGAGGACCAGCCGTTCTCCTCGGTATAAAACATATTCCAGGCGTGATACAGATCATCCGGCGCCACATAGCCGAAGAGGCTCTCCTTCGGCACGCTCTGGCTGCGCAATATGGACGCCGCCTGCGTTTTTCCGACCACATCGCGGGTTTTTGTGGTATAATACCTTTCGTTCGGGCCCTGTGCCCGGGGAGGTTTTCTGATGCGTCGGGTTTTACGGATTATTCTTCTGTTCGCGGTGATGTGTGCCCTGTGCTTCGGTACGGCAGGTTCCTGTTCTGGTGCGGACGAACCAGGCACGGCGGCCACCGGCTCCGGGGGAACAGCGGGCCGCCCGGGCGGGGTTGCCTTTTTATCCGGCGCCGGGCTGTTCTCTTCCATCCGCAATCCTCTGAACCCCGAATCCGTCTATCCCTTCAAAACTCACCGGGAGATTTCACCCGGCGAGCTGGACGCTTCCGGCTGCGATCCCGCCCGGCTGGAAGCCATCATCACCGAGATCGACCGCCGCTATACGGCGGAGAGCGATGATCCCCTGGCTCCGGTAAAGCTGCGAGCCGCGCTGAAGCGTCTTCATGAAGAATACGACATTTTTCTGACCCGGCTGACCCTGATGAATGTACAGTACGAACGGGACATTTACGACAAGACCCTGAGCCGGGAGCTCGTTCGGCTGACCGCCGCCTGCAGCGATCTGTCTGATCAGGCCATGACCTGTATGGGCCGGGTGCTTGCCGGTCCCTATCATGATATCCTGGCCAACGAACTGAACGCCAGCGAAGAGAACACGCTGCGGGAGCACGCGCCAGCTCCGGAACTGCTCCCCCTGGCAAGGAAGGAAACTCGACTGATTCAGAAATACGACCGGATCATCAGCCGGGATCTGCCTCTGGCGCAGACCGCGGCTGAAGCGCTGCCTGTATTTCAGGGGCTGGTCGCCGTGCGTACGGAAACGGCCCGGATCTGCGGATATGAAAATTACGCCAACTACGCGGATACCGTTCTCTACGGGCGGGACTACACCGGCGCGGATCTGCAGCAGCTGCACAGCGCCGTACGGGAGCACATCGTCCCGATTTATGCGGAACGGACGAAAGCCTTTGCCGGCACGGAGCTGATCTCAGATCACCGTGCGGATCCGGAACGCATTCTGAAGGATCTCGGGCCCTGCATCGCGCAGATCGATCCCGCGCTGAAGGAGTCCTATCACTATCTGCGGCGCAACCGGGTATCCGATCTCGCCGATGACCCACGGAAGCCGGAGATGGGCTACACCGACACCCTTCCCCAATACGGCTCCGCCTTTATCTTCAACACGCCTGTCGGCGATGAGGCGGATTACACGGATCTGGTTCATGAATTCGGTCACTTCAACGCCATATTCCACGATCCGACGCCCGCCCTGTTCGCCGAGGATGCCATGGATACAGAGGAACTGCAGTCTCAGGGACTGGAGATGCTCTTTCTGGACTTCTACGACGAATTGTTCGGTCAGGATGCCGCAGTTCTGCAGGAAGAGACTCTGCTGGGCATTCTGGATTCGGTGATCACCGGATGCATGAGTGATGAGTTCCAGCGAACGGTCTATACCCACCCGGATATGTCCGCGGAGGAAATCGTCGCCCTGGCCGCCCGGCTCTGCGCCGAATACGGCCAGATTGATGCCGGCAACATTACCGCGGAAGAAGCACCCTTCGACTGGATGCTGACAGAACACAACTTTAACTCCCCCCTCTATTACATCAGTTACGCCACCTCCGGCCTGTCTGCCCTGGATCTGTATCTGATGGCACAGCAGAACCGGGAAGCCACCACAACCGCCTACATGAAGGTCTCCGCCATGGGCTGCGGCGAGCCTTACCGTCGGGCGGTTTCCTGCTGCGGGCTGCGGGACATCTTCGCCACGGATACGGTACCGGCTATCGCCTCTCAGCTGGCCGAGCTGCAGCCGTAGGTAAAGGCAATTCCGCTTTACGGCTTCTGCCGCCAACTCTCTAAGCTGATCTTGTACATCTGTCCTTTATTGTGGTAAAATGTGCGGGTAAAGGAGGATATCTTTCATGAAATTCGGAGTATTACGAGACATTAAGAACGGAGAGTTCCGTGTGATCGCCACGCCTACAGAAGTCAATGCCCTGGTTCGAGACGGCAACGAGGTGTTCGTCTGCAGCGGCGCAGGCTACAAGGCCGGCTTCGATGATGAGCGCTACGCAAAGGCCGGCGCGGTGATCGTGAAAACGAATGAAGAAATCTGGGAGACCTGTAACTTTGTCGCCAAGGTCAAGGAGATTGAAGAGAGCGAGTACGGTCTGCTCCGGGAGGGACAGATCATCTACACCTGTATCCACCCCGCCGCCCACAAGGCCGAAGTCGATGCTCTCCTGGAGAAAAAAGTCATCGCCTTTACGGCGGAGGATTCCCACCGCTTCGGCTCTCCCAACTGCGAAGCAGCCGGCAAGGCGGGCGCTTTCATGGGGCTGTGGGCCATGATGAGCAATAACGGCGGCAGCGGAAAATTCGCTTCCGGTCTGGCCGGAGCGCCGAGTGTCAGCGCCATCGTCTGCGGCGCCGGCATCGTCGGCAAAGCCGCCATCGAGGTCCTGGTAAACCTGGGATGCCGGGTCACCGTAGCCGACATCAACGTCGGGATCCTGCGGGAGATCAGCAGCAACTACAACGGCAGGATTTCCACCATGATCTGCAACTGCTACAATCTGGCGGAGGCTCTGCCCTCCACGGATCTGGTGATCAATTCCGTTCGCTGGCCAAAGAACGCGGCAGACTTCATGATCGATCGGGCAATGGTCGCTTCCATGCGCCGAGGTTCGGTCATCTGCGATATCAGCAACGACTACGGCTGCATCGAAACCTTTCATGAGACCACCCACGAGAATCCCACCTATATCGAAGAAGGTGTCGTCCACTACTGCGTCAGCAATATTCCGGGCGCCATTGCCGGATCCACATCGGTATCCTACGCCGCGTCCGTGCTGCCCCATTTCCAGAACATTATCCACAACGGCGTGGCCGGCGCCTGCGCGCGGGACGGCTTCCTGCGCCGCAGCCTGACGGCTTACCGCGGATATCTCACCCACGAGGAGACCAGCGGCATTCAGGGACGCCCCTGGATCCCGCCGGAAAAGATCCTGAAGATCGAGGATCAGAATCTTGATCCGGCGCCGAAGACCACGGTTACCCGGTCGAAGAACTACTACACGAGTGTGACGCTGTAGGCAACCGGACAATTCGCTACGCCTTACACGGAAACGGCAGCGGCAATTCCGTAACGAAAGTGCAAAAGAAACCGGTCGGTGCGAACCGATCGGTTTTTTACCTGAACTGCTTTCTCCAACAGACTGATTACAGCACATCCTTGATCAGACGATAGACTTCCAGGCCGGTCTTCTGGCCCAGCTCACTGATGATGCCCCGATAAATGATCTGCTTGTATCCGTCCTGTCCGATGTTCCGCGAGACGAAGGACGCGGTGCCGTTGATCAGATCACCCGGGCATCCGGCTTTGCTGAGGATCTTCTGGATGTCCGTGTTCACCTCGTTACGCCGGTCGGAAGCTTTCTTCTGGCCGCTTTCCGAAGAGTTTTTCTTTTGGCCGCCCTCGGAGTCGGTCTTCTTCAAAGCGGTCTGATCCTTCTGGCCGGAGGATTTCCCCGCGGATCCTTCACCGGCGGCATTGCCTTTGCCTCTCACCGGTGCCTTCTTCCCGCCCTCCTTGGAAGCCTTCTGCCGGGCAGCCTGCCGGATACTGGAAAACAGATTGATCGCGTGATCGCTCCAGAAGTCCTGAATGTTCCGGTAGCCCTTGTCCTTGCTGATGATGTTGTACTCCGAACCCGGGCCCTCGGTTCCGATAAGGAACCCCACATAAGAGGCCAGCTGAATATCCAACGCCTGCTTGCCGTGATGAACCTCGACCACGGTCAGATCCGTTTCCATGTTGAGCAGGATGTTGAGCATATTCAGGTCGATCTTGTTGGAATTTCTCGTATAGAAGATGACCACCCGACTCTCTTGAGACAGCTTCTCGATGCCGTCAAGACCGGAAGCATTAACGTTTTCATAATCAATCAGATAGTATTTCATTTCTTTATTCCTTTCGTGTCGGCTGCACCGGCCGCAGTCCTCTCCGTCATTTCCGCGCGGCAAACAATGTGCCGATCTTTTTCCCTTCAATGATCCCATAGAGATCCTCCGATCGGCTGCCGTTAGCGACCAACGTGGCCGTTCCCTGGGATGTGGCCAGTTCTGCTGCCTGCACCTTGGTGCGCATGCCGCCGGTGCCCCGCCGGGAGCCGGCGCCTCCGGCCAGCCGGTAGGTGTCCTCATCGATGGTGTCAATCCGGCTGATCAGCCGAGCATTCCGGTCAAAGCGGGGATCGCTGTCATAGAATCCATCGATATCGGAGAGGATCACCAGAAGATCCGCCCGGCACAGCACGGCAACCACCGCCGACAGCACATCGTTGTCGCTGAACAGCTTTTCGTCCGACTCGATCTCCGAATAACTGACCGAGTCGTTCTCATTGACGATGGGAATAACCCCCTGCTCCAGCAGGGTTTCGAAAGTGTTGGTCAGATTCTCTTTCTTCTCCTCCTGCCGGATATCCTCAGCATTGAGGAGGATCTGCGCCACCGTCTTATCGTAATACCCGAAAAACTTGTCATAGAGAAACATGTTCTCACACTGTCCCACGGCCGCGGCGGCCTGCTTCATCCGCAGCTGCAGCGGCCTGTCCTTCAGGCGCATCTTATTGACGCCCACCGCAATGGCGCCGGAAGACACCAGGATGACCTCGTTGCCCAGGTTATGGATATCGGCCAGCACCCGGGTCAGTTTTTCCATGTTGCGCAGGTTGCTGTTCCCCTGCTCGTTGGTCAGAGTGGATGTGCCCACTTTAACCACGACTCTTCTTTTCCTGACCGTCATCACTCTTCCCCGTCCTTTTCCAGAATCCTGACTTCCATCTGCGGGAAGGGAATCTCAATGCCCTCTTCCCGGAAGGCCTGCCATACGCGCTCCTTCAGATAGTACCCGGCGTTAAAGTAGTCATCCGTCCGGCACCATGCCATCAGATCCAGCACCACTCCGCTTTCGTCATGCCGGCGTACGCCGATGCCGGGCGCGGGCGCGTCCAGAATGAGCTTACCCTCCCGGCAGACCCGAACCAGAATCGCTTCGGCCTTCTTTGGGTCGCTGGCGTAGCTGATGGAGATTTTCATGTCCACCCGGCGGATTTCCTCCCGGCTCTCGTTGACCAGCACGGAGGTGTTGATCAGTCCGTTGGGAATGGTGATGATCCGGTAGTCCAGCATCCGCAGGGTGGTCAGGAACAGCCCGATGGACTGCACCCTCCCCCGGTATTCGCCCACGTTGATCAGATCCCCCTGCTTAAAGGGCTGCGTGATGATGATCATCAGGCCACCGGCGACGTTGGCCAGGCTGTCCTTTAACGCCAGGGCGATGGCCGCGCCGGCCGCGCCGAGAACGGTGACGATGGTGCCGATCCCCACACCCAGCTTGTCCAGAATCATGGCAATGAGCACAATGATGCCCGCCACTTTGGCCACGTTGACGATGAACGAGTTCAGCATATCGTCCACATGGTCGGTCTTCTTCAGCCAGTGCCGCATCAGAACAAGAATCATTTTAAGCGTAATGAAGCCGATAACCAGAATCGCCGCCACGGAAATCAGCGTCGCCCAGGGTTCCGCAAAGGCAACGCCGAACAGTTCAAATTCATTGTTCAGATCCTTCAGATCATCCATGTCTTGTCCTCCTCGCCTGGCGGCGACGGTCCAGTTCGCTGAGTATCTTCTTACGCAGGCGGATGTCATCGGGAACGATTTCCACCAGTTCATCGTCGTCGATGAACTCCAGTGCCTCCTCCAGGGTGAAGATTCTGGCCGGCGCCAGTTTGATGTTCTCGTCGCTCCCCGCCGCCCGCATATTGGTCGCCTTCTTCGCCTTGCAGGGATTGACCACCATATCGTCGCTGCGGGCGTTCATGCCCACGATCATGCCCTCGTAGACATGGGTTCCCGGTTCCACGAACATCTGCACCCGCTCGGCGATGTTGAAGA
>JAUNRL010000137.1 GCA_030535715.1 Bacillota bacterium | reverse complement strand
GCGCTGGCTATGATCATGTACGAACTGGAGCTGTAATCATGCGGATGGTATTTGTGGACACGAAGATCATCGACCGGGGAGACATCGACTGGAGCGGACTGCAGGTACAGGGGAATCTCATTCCGGGGAATCTGCGGGCATTTCTCCGGTGAAAGAGAAAAAACCGTCTCGTCTGAGAAATGTGGTGCTGCCGGACGAACGAAAGATAAGGAGCCGAATCGACGGATGAGGATAGCGTTTCACACTTTGGGGTGCAAAGTCAATCAGTATGAATCAGAAGCCATGGCCGCGCTGTTCAGGCAGCGCGGACATCTTGTTGTGGATGAGCGTGAGTTTGCCGATGTGTACGTGATCAATACCTGCACGGTGACGGCGGAAGCGGATCGCAAATCCCGCCAGTATATTCGGCGCATGAAAAACGTCAACCCGGACAGCATTGTGGCGGTAACCGGCTGCTATGCCCAGACGCGGCCCGATGAAGTGGCCGGCGTGGAGGGCGTGGATATCGTGACCGGAACCAACGAAAAAAGCTCCCTGCCCGGGATCGTGGAGGAATACGCGGAGCAGGGAAAACAGCGTGTGATGCGGGTGCGCCCGCTGAGTGAGCTGAAGGAGTATGAGGATACGGGGATTGTGACCAGCGCGGAAAACCGCATACGCGCCTTCATCAAGATTCAGGAAGGATGCAACCGCTTCTGTTCCTACTGCGTCATTCCCTATGCCCGCGGCGAGGTCAGAAGCCGTCCCTCCGGGGATATTCTGACGGAGGCGGAGAAACTGATCCGGGGCGGCTATAAGGAGATTGTGCTCACGGGGATCAACACGGCGCTTTATGGAACGGAGCCGGGATTTGTCGATGAACCGGGGCCGGGCCATGGGGCCGGGGCGGAACCCTCCGGCATTGCGCCGGTGATCGCTGCGCTGGACAGGATGGAGGGCGATTTCCGCATCCGGCTCAGTTCCCTGGAACCGGCGGTGGTGGATGCGGCTTACGTCAGACGTCTGCTTCCGTACCGCAGACTCTGTCATCACCTGCATCTGTCCGCCCAGAGTGGAAGCGATGGAGTGCTGGCGGCCATGAACCGCCCTTATCGCCGGGCGCAGTATTTCGAAATTGTGCGCACCATGCGGGAGGCAGATCCTGAATATGGAATTTCCACCGACCTGATCGCCGGCTTTCCCGGAGAGAGGGAGGAGGATGTGAAGGATACGCTGGATCTGATTCGGCAGTGCGGCTTCTGCCGGACTCACGTATTCCGCTATTCCCGGCGTCCGTTGACCAGTGCCGCCCGGAGAACCGACCAGATTCCATCGGGCGTGAAATCCGACCGAAGCCGCCGTCTGCAGGAAGCCGGAGACGCGGCAGCCGCGGCTTTCTTCCGTCAGTGCGCGGGAAAGACCCGCAGAGTGCTGTGGGAGACGTATTCTGTCGAAGAACGCCTGCTTTCCGGCTACACGGACAACTACATCCGCGTTCGGAGAGATGCCGGGGAAGAGGAAGGAGAGAGCCGGGTGAACACCTTTGAAGACGTTCGTCTTGGCGAACCCTTTCGGGACGGCGTACGGGCAGAGAGGAAACCGTGAGAAGTCTTTGACTTGCCAGGTCTTTCATACTATAATAGTCCCATAATTCTTAAGAAAAGGAAAGGGTGTTAACGAATGAGTGACTGCATTTTCTGCAAGATCGCCAATGGCGAAATTCCGGTCAACGTCGTCTACGAGGATGACCAGATTCTTTCTTTCCACGATGCTGATCCTCAGGCGCCGGTACATGTGCTGATCATTCCGAAAAAGCACATTCCGACTATGGATGACGTGACAGAGGAAGACGGAGCTCTGCTCGCCCATCTCATGCTCAAGGTACAGGACATCGCGAAGGAACTGGGTCTGAACAACGGCTACCGTCTGGTGAACAACTGTGGTGAAGACGGTTTCCAGACCGTGAAGCATCTCCACTTCCATCTGCTGGGCAGGCGGAGAATGAACTGGCCTCCGGGCTGATGATCCGAAGAAATCTGACGGCGCAGAAGCAATGCCGGCTGGAAAGCGCCGGGAACTGCCTTTGCAATAAGGGCTTGCAATCCCCCCGGCAGGAGGGTATAATGGCAACGTTGTAAGCCGGATCGTCAGGCGGTTCACAGGATTCTACAAGGTCAGGAGGTGAAGCGGGAATGGCACAGGTTATCGTCAGAGAGAACGAAAGCTTGGAGAGTGCTCTGAAGAGATTCAAGAGATCGTGCGCCAGAGATGGTGTCATGGCGGAAGTCAGAAAAAGAGAGCACTACGAAAAGCCGAGTGTGAGAAGAAAGAAGAAGTCTGAGGCAGCGAGAAAGAAAGCCAGAAAGTACTGATTTTTCAGAATCGAGGTGGTCACATGACCTTAAAAGAGCGACTGGACGCGGACTTCAGGGACGCCATGAAAAAGCGTGAAACGGTCCGCAAGGAAACCATCAGTTTCGTTCGTGCTGCCATCAAGCAGTATGAAGTGGACAACCGAGAAGACATCGATGATGCCGGGGTAGCCGCCATTCTGGCCAAACAGGTCAAGATGCGCAAGGATACCCTCGCTGACTTTGCATTAGCCGGACGGACCGATCTTGTGGACGCTTACAACGCGGAGATCGATGTGCTTCAGGAATACATGCCGAAACAGCTCACGACGGAGGAAATTATGGATGTGGTCAGAGTCACGGCTGCGGAAGCCGGTGTGGAATCCGGATCCGGCAAAGCATCCATGGGCAGGCTGATGGGCAGCGTGATGCCGAAGGTCAAAGGCGTTGCTGATGGCAACGCGGTTCGGCAGGCGGTGATGGAATTCCTCGGATAAACAGCAGAACCGATGTGAAAATGGCTGTTGCAGCAGATGCGATGGCCATTTTTCTATGGTATACTTGAAGTATGTTTTTACCGGTATGTCAGGAGGATATGCGCGAGAGAGGATGGAATCAGGCGGACTTCGTGCTGGTGACGGGAGACGCCTATGTGGATCATCCGTCTTTTGGCGCAGCCATCATCGGGCGTCTGCTGGAATCCCGGGGATACCGGGTGGCTGTGCTGGCTCAGCCGGACTGGCACTCGGCAGAGGATTTCCGCCGGTTCGGGAAGCCCAGGCTGGGGTTTCTCATC
>JAUNRL010000136.1:664-3149 GCA_030535715.1 Bacillota bacterium | reverse complement strand
TCGAACAGGTGCGGCCGGAGACTGCACAGCCTGAACCGAAGCCTTCCCGGCGCGAGGGAAAGAAGGCGGCGAAGGCGAAGGCAAAAGAGGACGTCAGGGGACTGGTCAGGCAGATTAAGGAAGACAAGAAGAAGCAGAAAGCCGGGCACCGTCGAGTGAAGGCTGAAGAACGGGCGAAGTATCCGACGGGATCCCTTCGCCGAAAGGCCCGGCACCTGCGCTGGAAGAAGGAAAAAAACGACCGTCGACAGTCGCTGAAGGAGAGCTACCGTGACGCGCCCTGGATCCTCAGGGTCGGTCGTCTTTACCTGCTGAAGCCCTTTGTTGCGCTGCTGATCATCGCGGCAGTCATCGGAGGCATAGCCGCTATCGTGGTGAGCTCGGCAGAGGATTTGTCCTCTGTTTTCTTTGATACGAACAGGAACCAGCCGGTCAGTGAGGAAATGATCTATGAGCAATCGCCCATCGACGAAAAGGGCGCTAACCGGATCGATGCCGTGGCTCCGGTGGGCAAAGACGACACTTGGACCATCTGTGTCTATATCGTCGGATCCAATCTGGAGGACATGGGTGAGAACGACCTGTCCAAGGCGATGCAGACTCAGATTCAGGATGTTCAGGTGCAGACAGAGCTTGCAATCACAAACGGTTATAAGCAGCAGTTGAACACCTTCTCCAAAGAACTGCAGGAGAACGATCTGGAGATCCCTGCCTATCTGTTTTACCCGAACAAGCCGGTAAACCCGGACACCTCCGAAGAGCAGGAGGAGCCCGTGATCGCCAAAGAACCGGGAGCCGCGTCCAGCGACATCGACGAGATGACCTCGGACACCTGGTCGGACAACATCAACGTTGTCATCCAGACCGGCGGAGCCACCCGGTGGAGCAGCTCGATAGTCAATCCCAATCGGACTCAGAGGTTCCTCTATCGCAGTGGCGTGTTCAGCGAAGTGGATAACCTGCCGCTTCAGCCGGCGGGCAGCCCGAAGACCCTGACCTCCTTCCTGAACTTCTGCCAGAAGGAGTATCCGGCAGATCACAATATGCTGGTGCTCTGGAACCACGGCGGCGGCGCCTTTGGCTACGGCGTGGATTCCATCTACGGCAGTATGTTCAGCCTGAAGGATCTTCGGGAAGCGCTGAAAGGCGCCTGTGAACCCAACAAAAAGAAACCGCCTTTTGACATTATAGGCTTTGACGCCTGCCTCATGTCGTCTCTGGAGGTAGTTCATGCGCTAGACGGCTTCGCTTCCTACTACGCGGTGAGCGCAGAGACGGAGCCAGGCGACGGATGGGACTATGGGCCCTGGCTGAAGGCGATGACCGATGATCCCACCTTAAGCCCGGCGAAGATTGCGCAGAACATCGCTGACTCCTATATGGACTACTATATGACGCAGAACGCCAACATCGGCTGGTTGGTCTCCAGCGACGTTACGTTCAGCATACTGGATGCGTCGAAGACGGAGGAACTCTATCAGGCCTGGTGCGATCTGACGAAGAAACAGCTGGTCGATGCCGCGACAGACAGTAGCGTGCTGTCGGAGATCGGACGCTGCAGCAACAAGTCTATCCACTACGCATCTTCTGATTACAACGTGTACAATACCATCGATCTGGGGAATTATGCGGATCTGATGGTAGACACCTATCCAAAGGAATGTAGCCGGATCAAGAAGCTGCTCGGTGAATCGGTGATGTACCACCGGGAAAACGGCTCCCTCAGCGACTCCCAGGGCATGTCCGTGTATCTGCCGGGCTCTGTAAACAGCTACACCGGCCTGGCCTACGGTCTGGATTACATCTACAACATCTGCGAGGATCCCTCCACTCGGGCGCTGTACTACTACAAGCTGGCCGGTTGCCTCAACGGGGATATGGAGGAGTATCTGGCAACGTTGACGGAAAAAAAGGCTCAAACCCTAGACCTGAGGCCTTTCCGACAGTTTGCAAAGGCAACGCCGGTTATCACGGAAGAAGGATTTGATATCCCTATTGACAACAGGTTGCAGAGCATGATCCATAGCTACGCGCTGGAAACCGCGGTCTACGATGAGGAGAAGGAGACCGTCACCAGTTACGGACAGGACGAAATCGTACGCTTGGACGGTGAGGGCAATATGAACTGTGAATTTGACGGAACATGGATCTGCTACGACGGAGTCCCCTTGGCCACGGAGGTGGTGGCAGCCACCGATTCTTCGGTGGAATACCGGTCGAAGATTCTTTACAACGGCATGGAATCTTATCTCAGTTTCACCTGGGATCGAGATGCCGCGGAATTCACCATCAACGGGGTGAAGGGCGTATCAGATCTGGAAGGACTCCTCAACGATGATCCCGTCAATTATCTGATCAGCTCCCGGATGAATACGGAGGTGAAGAAGGGGGATCGGATCGTTCCTCTTTACGATGTGAACTATGTGGGCGAGGATTTGAAAAGAACCGAAGACAAACAGGAAAAGGTCCCCGATCAGGGGGAGGA
>JAUNRL010000136.1:0-654 GCA_030535715.1 Bacillota bacterium | reverse complement strand
CGATCAAAGATCACGAGCGACAAGCTGCCCTCCGGATACTACATCGCATCCGCGGTCATTAGCGACCAGCGCGGCGACGTGTACTATTCCCAGGTCGTGGGCAATAAAGTTTCCCTCGGCGAGGTTAGGAATCGCAAGGTGGACAACGGATTCTTCGGTCGGGAGTATTAGACGTGGTTTTTGAGAAAAGTGAAGGAACTGCTGGAGAATCCGGCAAAGACCGTGACACCGGAAGCGGAGAAACTGGGCATAACCATCAGAATTGGATGCTCCTCGAAGTGGTAAATGATCGTGCTGCCTCTGTTGAGGAGATCCCCAATTCATAGAACGAGCAGGGTAACACAAAGAATCGATCGCCAGGTCAGCGGGAAATAATGTAAAAAATATGAAAATGAAACCGGGGAGGGAAACAAAAGGAGGAGTAAGATGCGAAAAATTCTGGTGAGCGAATGCCTGTATGGAGGCAGAGTGGTAAGATATGACGGCGGTGAAGTGCCGGAGACGCATCCCGTGTTTCTGAAGTGGAAGGAAGAGGGAAGACTGATTCCAATCTGTCCGGAAGTGTTCGGCGGACTTCCCGCGCCACGGCCTGATTCCCAAAGAGTGGGCGACAGGGTCATGTCCAGCGCGGGTTCTGACGTGACGGAGGAATAT
>JAUNRL010000135.1 GCA_030535715.1 Bacillota bacterium | reverse complement strand
CCGGCGGCAATCAGCAGGGCGGCGGGATAATCGGGAAGATCGACAGTCTTCGCCAGAAGCTCCCGGCGAGGAGCGTCGGGCGTCTCGTCCACGCTGGCGAGGAGAATCGCCAGGAAGGCGGCATCGTAACTCAGGGTCATGCGTGGCAGCCGGCCGTAGGCCCGACCGATGTATTTGCAGATGCCGCAGTAATAGCCGCAGTAAATCTCGTATTCGCGAACCTTCAGCTCGCCCTTGTCCGGTGTGACATATTCCAGCATGGTTCAAGATTATCATAAGATCAGGGGAAAGTAAACGCAGGCGGAGAATCTTTGTGCTATACTGAATCCATGGAAGCGAAGGGAAGGCAGCAATTGTATATTGACCGCGCCAGGCCCGTGCTCGCCCGTCTGGAGGAGGCCGGATTCGAGGCATTTCTGGTGGGCGGCTGCGTGCGGGAAAGCCTGCGGGAGACAGTTTCCCCGGGGGAGGCAAAGGCAACGGATCTTGACGTAACTACCAGCGCGCTGCCGGAGGAGACCGTTCGGCTGTTTTCGGACTGGATCGTTATCGAAACCGGGATACAGCATGGCACCGTGACGGTGCGTCTGCCCGGCAGCGGAGATCCTGTGGAGATTACCACCTACCGTTGGGACGGCCCGTACTCCGACGGCCGGCACCCCGACGAGGTTCGGTTTGTCCGGTCCCTTACGGAGGATCTGGCGCGGCGGGATTTTACCGTGAATGCCATGGCGCTGGACCGGCGGGGGAACCTGATCGATCTCTTCGGCGGGCAGGAGGATCTGGCGCGGGGGCTGATCCGGACGGTGGGAGAGCCGGAGGCCCGGTTCCGGGAGGACGGACTGCGGATTCTTCGCGCCCTGCGGTTTGCCGCGGCGCTGGATGCGCAGATCTGGGAAGAGACGGCGGCTGCGCTGCGGACGTGCCGGGGCCTTCTGGCGGAGATTTCCGCGGAGCGGATTTACGCAGAACTGAAAAAACTGATCTGCGGAAATGCCGCGGGACGGATTCTGCGGCAGTATACGGATGTGTTGTCGGCCGTTTTGCCGGAGCTGGCGGAGATGAAGGGCTTCGATCAGCACAATCCCTATCACAGATACGATGTGCTGGAGCACTGCATCCGGACGGTGGAGGCGGTGGAGATTTCGCCGGATAATGAGGCGGTCATGAAGCTGGCGGCACTGCTGCATGACGCGGGAAAGCCGCAGACCTTTTCCCTGGATGAAGAAGGGATCGGTCATTTCTACGGCCATCCTTCGGCGGGAGCGGAGATTGCCTGTCGGATCATGTGCCGCCTGAAGGCGGATCGGGCCGCAGCGGAGAGGGTGGTCGCGTTGATTCGCTGTCACGATCTGATCTTTGAGGAGGACGACCGGCTGCTGAAGCGGTGGATGGGAAGGTATACGCCGGAGGTTCTGCTTCAGATCCTTGCCCTGAAGCGGGCGGACAATATCGCCACGGGAAACGTGACGGCGGAGCTTCTGGAGAAGTTTGACCGTATCGAGAAACGGATCCGGCACATTCTCGAGGAAGAGGATTGCATTACCATTGCCGGTCTGGCCATCGGCGGAAGAGATCTGCTCGCACTGGGCGTGGCAGAGGGACCGCTTCTTGGCGAAATTCTGCGGGATCTTCTGGACGGGGTGATTGACGGCTGGCTGCTCAATGAGCGGGAAGCGCTGCTGGCAGAAGCCGGACGGCTGCTGGAGGAATCAGCGGACTGAGGCCGGACGGCTGATCAGGCCAGTCCGGTCTGCAGCAGTTCCACGAACTGCCGGGCAGTCCGTGGACTTCTTCCGTTCCGGCGGATGGCGTGGGCTTCGGCCTTCCGGGCAAGTTCCTCATCGGAGATGTCGATGCCGGCCTCATCGGCCAGGGCGCGGACAATGTGAACGTATTCTTCTCTGCCTGGTTTCTGGAAAGCGATGGCAAGCCCGAAGCGGGCGGCCAGACTCATGGTTTCCTGCAGGGAATCGTTAACGTGAATCTCGTCCCCGCCGCGACCGGCGAAGGTTTCCCGGACCAGATGGCGCCGGTTGCTGGTCGCGTAGATCACTGTATTGGCGCTGCGGCCGGCGACACTGCCCTCCAGAGCCGCTTTCAGGGCGGAGAAGTTGTCGTCGTTTTCGGCGAAGCTCAGGTCAACGATAAATATGATTAACTTCAGCGGGGTGTCGGACAGTTCTTCCAGGATGCCGGGGATCTGGAGAAGCTGGTCTTTTTTGATTTCGATCAGGCGCAGGCCCCGGTTCGCGTATTCGGCGGCCATGGCCTTGATGGTGGTGCTCTTGCCCGTGCCGGCATCGCCGTAGAGCAGCATATTGCTGGCGGGTTCTCCGGACAGGAGCGCTTCCGTGTTGCGGATCACCAGTTCCCGCTCATGCGCATAGCCGAAGAGACGGGAGAGGGGTTGGACGTCTGGATGGGTGACCGGTAGGATCTCTCCGCCGGCAAAACGGAAGAAATGGTGCCGGGCGAAGATGCCGTACCCCGTGACGGGCAGCTGGCGTAGTTTTTTCGTGAAGTCGCCCAGCAGGTGAATGCTGCTGTTGCTCCAAGCAGGCAGATAGCCGTCGTAGTTCATGGCTTCCTGCACTTTCCGGCAGGGAAGCGCGGCCAGGTTCTCCAGAATGCTCAGTTCCCGGCGGACAGCCATCTGGATTTCCTCGCTCAGGGGCCGCCCGGCGGCGACGGCGCGCACATAGAAGTTGTCGTCGGCCAGAACGATCCGCTGCAGATAGACGCTCAGATCCGCAGTGGCCGGATAGAGGGCAGCCAGCACATCGGAGTAGAGAACGATCAGATCAGCGGCGGAATCCGAAGCAGGATTGCCTTTGGCCACGTCTCCCTTCTCCGGTCGTCCCTGTTCCGTACAGCTTCGGCTCTCCAGATCGGACAGCCCGGCAAAGAGCCGGCGCAGTCCCCGGATCACCGGATCCTGTTTCAGAGTGCTGAATACGGTCAGTGCGTCCAGCTGATGCTGGTATGCGGCAAATTCGCTGTTCATAGGGCTCCTCCTGAGGAAAGATCAATCTGCTCACAGTATACTCCATTGACGGGGGAGATTCAACGAATCCCCGCGGTCGCCGCGGGCAGGCAGCCAGGGGGTCGCTGCTGACGCTGAAGGCGGCCGACTGACGAATCGTCGTTGCCCTTGCGGGCTGTCCTGTGATAT
>JAUNRL010000134.1 GCA_030535715.1 Bacillota bacterium | reverse complement strand
TTCGTAGGAGGAAGAGAGAGCGATGATGGATTTGCCCCCTTCCGACCACTGAGCGCCCTTCACGAAATCAAGCTGCCCGCCCACGGCGCTTTGCTGGCGCCAGTTGATGGCGTCGGCAGCCACTTCTCCGTACAGATTCACCGCCATGGCGGAGTTAATGGAGATCATACGCCGGTTCCTTGCGATGTTTCTGGCATCGTTGACGAAGGGGAAGGGCGCACCATAGATGGCGGAATTGTGATCCATGAAATCGTACATTTCCTGAGTTCCCGCAGAGAAGGAGAAGACGCTCTTTCCATCCATGAATCCCTTGGCCCGGTTCGTCACGTTGCCGTTCTTCATCAGCACCATCATGGGATGGCTGAAGAGTTCAGAGAAGATTCCCAGATCGTTTTTCTGCTTCAGTTCGTAGCCGATGGCCGTGGACAGCCTGCCCAGGCCAAGCTGAAGGGTGGCGCCGTCGGTCACCTCTTCGATGACGTGGCCGGCGACCTGCCGGGAGATGTCGTCGACTTCGTCCGCCGGAGATTCCGGGGCGCTCCTGTCCGTGAGGACGATGCCAGCGACTTTTTCGTGATCTCCGGAAATAAGGTTGTCCTGCCCGAAGATATAGGGGCTTCCCGTGTTGCTTTCCAGGTAAACCTGGCGGCGGGTTTCCTCGACCACGTACTTGTGATCGCAGATGCCGGCGGAGCTGTAGGAATAGAAGCCCTGTTCGTCGGGCCGGGAAACCTGCAGGAAGCTGATGTCCGGACGGCCGATTTCCCGCATCCATAGGTCGATCTGGCTCAGGTGAAAGGACGTGTATTCCAAGGCCATGTTGTGTTTTCGATGGGCGTTCCGCTCGCCGACGCCGAGAAAAAACGTGTCACAGATGAAGGGATTGCCTTTGGTTCCCGGCGGAATGTCCGCCGGCCAGTCCGTATCGAACATCCGGCTGGGGCTGAGGGAGGTGGAGAGGAGAAGGGTAATGTTCTCCAGTTCATCCTTCCGGTCATACAGGGCATCAATCAGTTCATAGGCGAAGCTGCTGCTGGTCCCGATGTAGACCCGGTCGCCGGAGCGAACACTCCTTACCGCCTCGGCGGCGGAGATAACTTTTTCGTTTTCTCTGTTCACATCAAATCTCCTTCGCAGAAAAAGTCGTAAACAGTATACCATATCCGACGAAAAGCCTGTGTTTTTTTTGACCGGTTATGATAGAATAGCGTCATACTTGTTTGTGTCAGACAGCAGGAGGGACGGGAATTGTCTGATGCGGCAGGCTCCGGCTGATCCGGAGAAGATAAAAGAGGAAGTGAAGGTAGTAACGTGGAATGGATGACAACAAAGAATGAACCGGGCAAGACGTATTTGATGCAGGGCAACGAAGCCATTGTCCGGGGAGCGCTGGAAGGCGGGGTGCATTTCGCATCGTCCTATCCGGGCTCGCCATCATCCCAGGTTCTCGGAATGCTGGGGCATATCGCGGAGGACCAGGGTTTCCGTGCGGAATGGTCGACCAACGAGACCACAGCGCTGCAGTCGTGTATGGGCGCGTCTTTCGCCAATGGCAGATCGATCTGTATCGTCAAGCAGAACGGCCTGCTGTTTCATGGGGACACCATTCACTGCGGAGCGCTGGGCGGTGTTAAGGGGGGACTGATCATTGTCAGTTCGGACGACCCGGATTCCCACTCGAGCACCAATGAGTTTGATTCCAGACATATGGCGGTTTCGGCTAACATCCCCATGTTGGAGCCGGCGAGCGTGCAGGAGACCAAGGACATGATCCCCTACGCCTTCGAGCTGTCCGAGGAACTGGAGCAGATGGTGCTTGTCCGGGTGACTACCAGGATCTGCCATGGCAGAGGTGGCGTTACCCTCGGGGAGATTCCGGAAAAAAGGCCTTTTACGCCCATCGGTTTCTGGGACAGAATGGTCGGCATCAACTGGCTGCACGGGTTCCTGCTGGAGAAGCTGGAACGGGCCAGAGAGGCTTTCGAGGTCAGCCCCTTCAACCACTACACCGGCAGGGAGGACGCGGAGAAACTGATCATAACCGGCGGAACGGGCATGAAATACGTCAATGAGGCGCTGGAGGAATTCGGACAGGAAGGAGAAGTGGGCGTGCTCAGCCTGGGCTGTCTCTGGCCCCTGCCAGAGAAACTGATTCTGAAGCACCTGTCGAAGGCATCGAAGGTGCTCATCGTAGAAGAGGTTGATCCCTTCCTGGAGGAGCACATCGCGGCCATCGCCGGTAAGGCGAGGCTGGATGCGGAGATTCAGGGAAGAGCGGATCTGATTCCGCCCATCGGAGAGCTGAATCCGGAGGTCGTATTCAAGGCGGTCGGCGAATTCCTGGGCGAGAAGCCGAAATGCGGCGGCGAAGGCTGTCCCGCCAGAGAAAGCGTGAACATTCCGGCCAGAGAACTGACCTTCTGCGCGGGCTGCCCGCACAGAGCATCCTTCTTTATCCTGAAGCAGGCCCTGCGGCAGGAAGGCCACCGGGGCGTCGTCATGGGCGACATCGGGTGCTATACCATGGCCGGCCAGAGAGCGGGTCAGTACGGCTACCATTTTATGAGCTGCATGGGCTCGGGCATCAGCGCGGCGGAAGGTCTGGGCCAGCTGACAAATTATGGATTCGACCAGCCGGTGATCAGCCTCTGCGGCGACTCCACCTTCTTCCATTCGGTGGTACCGGGACTGATCAACGCGAAGATGAACGAAGCGAATATCCTGCACATCGTGCTGGACAATTCCGCGACAGCCATGACAGGATTCCAGCCGCACCCGGGCACGGGGCAGACGGCTATGGGATTTGAAACAGAGAAAATCTCGATCACGGCCCTCTGCGAATCGCTGGGGTGCAGAGTCTGGAGAGCGGATCCATTCGATGTGGAGAATACGAAGAATCTGATCTGCAAGCTGATCGGAATGAAGGGACTGAAAGTCCTTATCCTCGAACAGCCATGCGCGACACTGGCCGCGAAGACAAGAGAGAAAAAGAAGGTCTGGGTGGATACGGATATCTGCAGAGGTTCCAATTGCGGATGCGACGGATACTGCAGCAGAGTCTGGGGATGCCCGGGCAATATCTGGGATTTCGAGAAGAACTGCGCTGCGATCGATGAGGTCGTATGCGTCGGATGCGGAGCCTGCGCGAGCATTTGCCCGTCAGGCGCGATCAAAGTGGAAGGAG
>JAUNRL010000133.1 GCA_030535715.1 Bacillota bacterium | reverse complement strand
GAGCAGAAGGGCATCGGCAGAGGACAGGCGTCGGCGGTTATCGATGTGGCAGAGGCGAGAAACGACTATTTCAAAGAGACGGGGATCTACATTCCCATTTGCTCCGACGGCGGCATTGTCTACGATTATCACATGATCCTGGCGCTGGCCATGGGTGCGGACTTTCTGATGCTGGGCTGATACTTCTCCCGCTTCGATGAGTCTCCGACCAACCGGCTGAATGTCAACGGCACCTATGTGAAGGAATACTGGGGCGAGGGATCGGCTCGGGCGAGAAACTGGCAGCGGTATGATCTGGGTGGAGACGCCGGCATGAAGTTTGAGGAGGGCGTGGATTCTTACGTGCCTTACGCCGGACCCTTGAGCGACAACGTTCGCCAGTCTCTGCTCAAGATCCGCTCCACCATGTGCAATTGCGGCGCCCTGACCATCAGGCAGCTGCAGGAGAACGCGAAGATCACCCTGGTTTCGGCAACCAGTATTGTGGAAGGCGGCGCCCACGATGTCATCCTCAAGGATACATCGGCGAGCAATAATAACCGGTAAGGAATATTACTTGGAGGGCTGACATGAAAATACAATTCTGCGGAGCAACGACAGGCGTAACCGGATCCTGCCATTTGATTACGGCGGGAGAGCATAAGATCCTGCTGGACTGTGGCCAGTTCCAGGGTGGCAGAGTGCAGGACGAGCTGAACTATGAGGATTTCCCTTTTGATCCGGCTGAGGTGGAGGTCGTGATTCTGAGCCACGCGCACATCGATCACTGCGGGCGGATACCCCTGTTGGTCAAGCGCGGCTTCAGAGGGAAAATCTACTGCACCGATGCCACGGCGGATCTGCTGGACATCATGCTCAAGGACAGCGGATATATCCACGAAAAGGAAGCGGAATGGCAGAACCGGAAAAATTCTCGGGCCGGCCGTCCGATGGTCGAACCTCTGTACACGGCGCAGGATGCGGAGGACGCGATGAAGTTCGTTCAGCCGGTTCTCTACGATCAGCTGGTTGAGCTGAATGACGAGATCCGGATCGTCTTTAATGACGCGGGCCACATCCTCGGCTCCGCGATCACAGAGCTCTGGGTTACGGAGGACGACAGCGTTTCGAAGATCGTCTTTTCCGGCGATCTGGGCGTTATGGATCGGCCGATTCTGCGGGATCCGACTATGATCAGGAAGGCGGACTATGTGATCATGGAGTCTACCTACGGCAACCGGCTCCATACGGAGAACGCCATGGACGTCCGCAAACTGATGAACATCATCCGGGATACGGCGCTGCGGGGCGGCAATACCGTGATTCCGTCCTTCGCGGTGGGGCGCACCCAGGAACTGATCTACGAACTGAACCGGGTTATCGATAACGACTCGGAATATCGGCAGGCCTTTAAGGATCTGATGGTTTATGTGGACAGCCCCATGGCCCAGAACGCTACCGAGGCCTTCAAGAGGAATGCCCAGGTATTTGACGAGGAAACCAGGGACTGCATCAGCAGGGGCGACAACCCTCTGGAGTTCAAAAATCTGAAGTTCACCCGTTCCAGCGAGGAATCACAGTGGCTGAACGTCGACAGCAAACCCAAAGTGATCATCTCCGCCAGCGGCATGTGCGAGGCAGGCCGGATCCGGCATCACCTGAAGCACAACCTCTGGAATGAGAAATCCAGCATCGTTTTTGTCGGATACCAGGCGGAGGGAACGCTGGGCAGAGCGTTGGTAGACGGCGCGCAGGAAGTCACCCTCTTTGGGGAAAAGGTTCAGGTAAAGGCGCGCATTCATAATCTGGAAGGGTTCTCCGGCCATGCGGATCGGGACGGCCTGATGGCATGGCTGCGGGGATTCCGGCAGACGCCGAAACAGATCTTTCTGGTGCACGGCGAGCCCGACGTCAAAAATGCCTTTGCGCAGACCATCAAAGAGGAGTTGGGTTACGACGCCGTCACGGTGAACGTCAATGCGGAATACGAACTGGAGGCGGCCAGCGGCAGGGTCCTCAACAGGGAAGAGGCCTTGGCGGAAGTGGTCAATGAGAAATGGATCAACGAATCCCGGGACAACCTGTTCAATGTCCAGAGGCGACTGGAGGACATCCTTTACAATGCGGATCTGGCGGTGGATCAGAACACATCTCCGGAAAAACTGGCGAAGATCAACAACATCATTCTGGAACTGGAGAAGTCGGTCATCAATCTGGGCACGGTGCTGACGGAGGGCAGGGAAGGGGACTCGCGTATCGAGCTGACCAGCGCAGACCGGGAGCAGATCGCAGCCACCAGAACAGAAACAGCCGGACGTTCCTGACTGGAAGGCCCGGCGAGATCAGATTGCGGAAGACCCGGCGGCATCGGAAAATCAGCGGCATAGTTCCATACTGACAGCACGAATGTTCCAAAACAATCAGAAGCTTTCCGGGTAAACCCGGAGAGAGTATATTAAAATATCTGCAGGTGCGCAAGCTCTTTGGAGCAAATAGGGTATCATGTTCAAGGAGGTAAGAAATGTTAAGAGAAGCATTACCGAAAATTGTTACTCCGCTGCCGGGCCCGAAAGCAAAGGCAATCATGGACAGAAGAGCACAGGCTGTGCCTAACGGAATCGGTACCGTCTACAAAGCGGTCATCGAAAAGGGTGAAGGTGCCATGTTCCAGGATGTTGACGGAAACATCTTTCTGGATTGGGTCGGCGGCGTCGGTGTGCTGAACATTGGATACAGCTGTCCTGAATGCGTCGAGGCGGTCAAGGAGCAGGCAGACAAGTTCTTTCACTCCATGTTCAATATCACCACTCACGAAAGTTACATCAAGCTGGCGGAAGAGATGAACCGGATCGTCCCGGTCAAGGGCGACAAGAAAAAGACCATGTTCGTCTGCTCCGGTTCCGAGGCGGATGAGAACGCGGTCAAGGTAGCGAGAAACTATACCGGCAGACCGAACATCATCGTATTTACCGGCGCGTTCCACGGACGGACCACGCTGACGATGACCATGACGGCGAAGAAGGCGTATGCGGTCGGCATGGGCCCCTTCCCCGACGGCGTATACCGTACGGAGTTCCCGAACCTCTACCGGGCACCGGGCGGCATGAGCGAAGAAGAGGCGATCCGGTACTACATCGGCAAGCTGGAAGAGGTCTTCATCGAGGCGACTCCCTATGATGCCTGTGCGGCGATCGTATTTGAGCCGGTTCAGGGCGAAGGCGGATTCATCCCGGCGCCGATCGAGTGGG
>JAUNRL010000132.1 GCA_030535715.1 Bacillota bacterium | reverse complement strand
TCCGGCTGCCCGGATGGCTTCATACACCTTGATCATGGCGATTTTGATGATATCGGCGGCGCTGCCCTGAATGGGCGAGTTCATCGCCAGCCGCTCCCCGATCTGGCGAACCATGTACTGGGTCGCGTGAATCTCTTTAATGTAGCGCTTGCGGCCGAACATGGTCTCCACATAACCCCTGTCTTTGGCAAAAGCAACGGCATCGTCCATGAAAGCCCGGACATTCTCATGCTTCGCAAAATAGGCGTTAATGTATTCCCCGGCATCCTTTCGGGTGATGTGCAGGTTGGAAGACAGTCCGAAGGCGCTCATCCCGTAGATTACGCCGAAGTTGACCGCCTTGGCCCGGCTGCGCTCCTCCGTGGTGATCTCGTCCACCGGCACGCCCAGAACATTGGCCGCCGTGGCCAGGTGGATGTCCTCGCCCCGGTTGAAGGCATCAATCAGCGCCGGATCGTCGGCCATGTGAGCCAGCACACGAAGCTCAATCTGGGAGTAGTCTGCTCCGACGAGGGTGCGGCCGTCATCCGGCACAAAGGCCTTGCGCAGCTGCCGCCCCAGTTCCTGACGGATGGGAATGTTCTGCAGGTTGGGCTCAACGCAGCTGATGCGGCCCGTGGCTGCCACCGTCTGCATGAAATGCGCATGGATCTTTCCGTCCCGGCTGTTGATCAGCGGAATCAGGCCGTCCACATAGGTGCTCTTGAGTTTGGTCAGCGTCCGGTATTCCAGGATGGCCGGAACGATCTCATGCTTATTGACCAGCTTCTCCAGCACCTCCGCGCTGGTGGAATACCCCCGCTTGGTCTTTTTGCCGTGAGGAAGGTTCAGTTTTTCGAACAGAATCGTCCCCAGCTGGACCGGGGAATTGATGTTGAATTCCTCGCCGGCCATGGCGCAGATCTCTTCGCTGAGGCGGTCAATCTGTCCGGACAGCTCCTCGCCGAAGTCCGCCAGGAACTGCCGGTCGGCCCGGAAGCCCTCATGCTCCATGGACGCCATGACCTCAATCAGTGGCAATTCAATGTCATAGAGCACCTTCTTCATGCCCTCAAGACGAACCTTCTCCTCCTGCACCCCGCGCAGAGTACGGACGGCCGCGCACCAGGCAAGACCATAATCCGCGTATTTCTCCGCATTATCCTCCAGCAGGGAGATCTGTCCCACCGACTCCAGGAATTCTTTTTCCGGAGGGATCCCCTCCCCCAGCTCCTCAACCGCCAGCAGAGACAGACTGTAATCGCTGCGGCCGGAATCCAGAACGTAGGCCGCGACCTGCGTATCGAAGGCGATGGAAAAGCAATCCAGCCCCTGACTCATCATCATGAAAACATCCTTCTTGATATCATGGCCGGTCAGGCGGAGATCCTGTTTCGCCAGCCAGGGCCAGAACCCGGGCATGTCCTCCAAATCAAAGTAATACAGGATCTCGCCGGCAAGCAGCGCGGCGCCGTCGATCACTGGATCGGCGACGTGGCTGTTATCCCCGAAGATCCGCAGGACGGCTTCGCCGGAAAGATGGATATCCGCCAGCCGGCCTTCGTCACGGATGATCACCCGCTCAATGGCGGACAGATCCGGCATACCGGCCGGCACTGCCGAAGCCGGCGCATCAGAAACGGCATCGTCCGGGAGAATGCCTCCCGTCGGTGTTGCCTTTGCTCCTGCAGCCTTCACTTCCGTCAGATCCAGCTTCTTCAGGAACCGGTTGAATTCCAGCTTCTGATAAATCGCCACCAGGGCGGGCATATCCGTCTCCCGGATCTTCCACTGCGCCGCACCCTCCCCGCCGGGCAGAGGTACGGCGGTGTTGATGGTGGCCAGCCGCTTGCTCATCAGCGCCTGGGTATCGTTTTCCCGGATCTTCTTCTGCAGACCGGCCGGCCAGATATCCTCCACGTGATCGACGATCTTCTCCACACTGCCGAACTGCTGAATCAGCTTCGTGGCCGTCTTGTCCCCCACCCCGGGGACACCGGGGATATTGTCCGATTTATCTCCGGCCAGTCCCTTGAAATCGATGAACTGCAGCGGGGTAAACCCGTAAGCCTCCACGAAAGCGTCATGGTCATAAATATCAAAATCGGAAACGCCCCGTTTGGTGAACACCACCCGGGTGGTGTCCGTCGCCAGCTGCAGCTGATCCCGGTCGCCGGTGAAGATGACCGGTTCCAGGCCCTGTTTCTCCGCGGAGCGGGCCACCGTACCGATGATGTCATCCGCCTCAAAGCCGTCCAGTTCAATCCGGGTGATGCCCATGGCGTCGAGGATCTCCTTGAGCAGGGGGATCTGCATGGCCAGCTCCGGCGGCATTTTCTTCCGGCCGGCTTTATACTCATCGTACTGTTCATGCCGGAAGGTTGGGCCCTTCCGATCAAAAGCGACAACCATGTACTTCGGCCCATAATCCCGTCGCAGTTTTTCCAGCATATTCAAAAACCCGAAAATCCCGTGGGTGTAGATCCCGTCCCGAGTAATCATCGGGTTTCGCATGGCGTAATAGGCGCGGTTGATCAGACTGTTTCCATCAATGATGGCAATGCGTTCCATAGTCTCTCCTCGGTGTTCCGCTGTTTTACGGTGATTATGGCAGGAGCCCCCTGCACCTGGTCGGGCAGAGGGCCGCGGGTATTCGCTATTTCGTCATCAGATCGCAGATGCGGTTGGAAAAGGCAACCGGATCCTCGACCGACAGTCCTTCGATCAGCAGTGCCTGGTCGTAGAGCAGCTGCGCATAGGAACGGAGGACATCTTGATCCTCGCCGTACAGGCTGACCAGCCTGTACGCAATGGGATGGGCAGCGTTGATCTCCAGCACACGGTCCGCCCTGACCTTTTCCTCTGTGGGCATGGCGTTGAGCACTTTTTCCATTTCAATGGACAGGCCCCCTTTCGCCGTCAGGCAGACGGGGTGGGACTTCAGACGGTGACTCAGCCGCACATCGGCCACCTTATCCCCAAGACATTCCTTCAGGAACTCCAGCATCGGGCGGCTGTCCTCTTCCTTTTTCTCCGCCGCCTTCTTTTCTTCTTCCGTTTCTTCCAGTTCCAGGTCATCGGCAGAAACGGACTTGAAGGGCTTCTCTTCAAATTCACCCAGCATCTGAACGGCGAACTCGTCAATGTCATCGGTCATGTAAAGGATTTCATAGCCCCTGTCCTTCAGCACTTCCGTCTGGGGCATCCGATCGATCTTCTCCACCGACTCGCCGCAGGCGTAGTAAATGGCCTTCTGCTCC
>JAUNRL010000011.1:4064-14728 GCA_030535715.1 Bacillota bacterium | reverse complement strand
GGTTCTGGAGAACAACCAGGGATCCAATACCATCACCGGACTGTGCACAGCCTTTATCCGGGATATGACTCCGGGCGGCCGGTTCCGGTCAGAGGCAGCCGTTCTGGAGATTGATGAGCGCTCTTCTCGCGTGGTATTCCCGATGATGGCGCCGGACTATCTGCTGATCAACAATCTGACCCGGGATTCCATCATGCGCAACGGCCATCCCGAGTACATCTCCCGAGTGCTGACCAGGGCCATGGATCCGAAGACAAAGCTGATTCTGAACGGAGATGATCTGATTGCCAGCGGCGTGGCTCCAGAGAATCCCCGGGCTTACTTCGGCATCGAATCCCTGGAAGGGGACGTGAAGGAGTGCATCAATCTGGTCAACGACCTGCAGATCTGTCCCCGCTGCCACAGTATCCTGGAATACGGAAGCCGCCGCTACCATCACATCGGCAGAGCCTTCTGCCCCGAGTGCGGATTTCGTTCGCCGAAGTGTGATTATCTGGCCCGAAACGCGGATCTGGAGAACATGACCATCTCCATCGAGACCGGGAAATGGACGAAAACGTTCCACCTGCTTAACGACAGCGTGTTCAACATTTACAATGTCGTGGCCGTGGTTGCTTTTCTCGGTGAACTGGGATACACCCCGGAACGGATCGAGAAACTTCTGGAGCAGACGGAGATCGTGGGCAGCCGCTATGGCGTGGAGGAAATGGGCGGATTCCGGATCGTCCGGCAGATGTCCAAAGACCGGAACGCCCTGGGCTCCTCCCGGGCTTTCGATTACGTGGCCGGCCAGCCGGGGGAAAAGGAACTGATTCTGATGATGAACAACCTCAGTGACGCCGCCGTCTGGTCGGAGAACGTCTGCTGGCTCTACGACTGCGACTTCGAGTTCCTGAACCGGGACAATATCCGCAACATCGTGGTGACCGGGCCCCGAGCCAGAGATTATTACCTGCGTCTGAAGTTTGCCGGCATTGATGACAGCCGGATTTCCTTCGTGGGCGATGAAATCGACGCGCCGTCCGCCCTGCGGTTTTATGAGGGGGAATCCATCTATGTGCTCTACGGAACGGATTCCATCGATCTGGCGGATCGGGTGACGGAGAAGATCCGTGAGCGGATCAGGGAAAGGAGTGCGAAATGAAGATAGAAGTGCTTTTCCCGGAAATCTGCAATCTCTACGGCGATCTGGCCAACCTCCGTTACCTGAAGCTCTGTCTTCCGGAGGCGGAGGTGCTGGAAACGACGCTGCGGAGCAAACCCCGGTTCCTGGACGGGGATACTGATCTGGTGTATATGGGAACCACCACGGAAGAGGGACAGCGGCTGGTGCTGGAGCAGCTGATGTTTTACCGCGGTGAGATACTGGACAGCATTCAGGCGGGACAGCGGTTCCTGATCACCGGCAACGCCATGGAACTGTTCGGGGAACGGATTGAAGAGGACGGGGAAGAAGTTCTCCGCGGTCTCGGCGATCCTCGATCAACCGGTTCAACAGCCTCTTTGTGGGGGAGTTCCCCGCAAAGGCAACGCCGGCTGCCGCGGAGAAGCCATCCGAAGCGGCAGACACGGAATCCGCGCCGCAGTCAGACGCAGGGGAGGGCAGGCCGGAACCGATCACCGTAGTGGGCTTCAAGAGCCAGTTCGGTCATATGTTCTCCGATGAAGGAGACCAGGGTCTGGATCATCTGGCTCTGTTCAGAGCGGTTCGCGGTCCGGGGCTCAACCGGTTCGCGGCAGGCGAGGGAATACGGATCAACAACTTTCTGGCCACCTATGTCATCGGCCCGCTGCTGATTCTGAATCCGCCGCTGACCGGATGGCTCATCCGGGACTTCCTCGGACAGCCCTTGGAGAAGCTGGCTTTTGAGGAAGCAGCGATGGATTCCTATGTAAACCGAGTGAATGAGTATACAGATCCGGACACGGGTTTATACTATTGGGGAGGAACGAATGAGCGCTGGTGAGCGGGCTTCGCCCGCGCCGAACAGGTGGAGAACGTAAAAAAGAGCAGCCGTTTCCTGGCTGCTCTTTCTTCGATTCACCAATTAGAGATTCTCTTCGGGCGGCTCAGCGAGGACTTCTTCCGCCTCCGCCGCCTTCTGTGCCAATACTCTCTCGTACTCTTCTAAAATGGCATCCCGGATTCTGTTTCTGGTCTCTGAGACCAGCGGATGAGCGATATCCCGGAAGTCCCCCTCGCTCATTTTCCTGCTCGGCATCGCGATGAACAGACCGTTCTGTCCCTCGATGATTTTGATATCATGGACAACGAATTCGTCATCGAAGGTGATGGATACAATCGCTTTCATCTTCCCTTCATCGTTTACCTTGCGGATTCGGACATCTGTGATGTTCATACGCAGTACCGCCTTTCGTGCCGGTTAGATGATTATGCACAAATTATACACTATGCGCTGAATTCAGACAAGTCGAAAAATAAAATCTCTTCTAACTTTTCCTCATCCCGGTGAAATATGGTATAATAAATTCGCTGACAGAAACACCGGCGCATTCTATGAAACAGAGGACTGATGGATGATCAATTTAGGCGAATACAAAAGAATTCACTGCATCGGAATCGGAGGAATCGGGCTGTCGGGAATCGCGGAGATTCTCCTGTCCAGAGGGTATGAGGTATCCGGTTCCGATATGCGGGAAAGCGATATTACGGAGAAGCTGATCGGCGACGGAGCGAAGGTTTACCTGGGACACCGGGCAAAGAACGTGGAGGGCGCCGATCTTGTTGTTTACACCGTTGCGGTGGGGGATGACAATCCGGAACTGGCCAGGGCCAGAGAGCTGGGCATTCCCGCGGTGACGCGGGCGCAGGCGCTGGGCGCGCTGATGGATGAATATGACCGGAGCATTGCCATTTCCGGAACCCACGGGAAGACCACGACGACCGCGATGATTTCCCTGATTCTCAAGGAGGCGGGGAAGGATCCCACGATTTCTGTGGGAGGGAATCTGGATGAGATCGGCGGCAATTTCTACGTGGGAAGGAAAGACTACTTTGTGACCGAAGCCTGTGAGTACCGGGACAGTTTCCTCGAATTGAAGCCCAACATGGAAATCATTCTGAATATTGATTCCGACCATCTGGACTATTTCAAGGATGTAGAGCATATCGTCCGCTCCTTCGACCAGTTTGCCCGTCTGGTTCCCGAGACGGGGACGGTGATCGCCTACGATGCCAATCCCTTTGTCCGGAGTGTCATCGAGGGTCTGCCCAACGCGGTGACCTTCGGGCTGAGCACGGGCAGCGACTATTATGCGTCGAATATTTCCTTTGACAACGAAGGTATGCCGGGCTTTGATGTGAACCATGGCGGAGAGAAGCTGTGCCGCATTGAACTGTCGGTTCCCGGCGAACATAACATTCTGAACGCCCTGGCAGCCTTTGCCTGCAGCCATCTGGTGGGCATCGACATGGATGTCATCGTGCAGACCCTGCACCGGTACCGGGGCATCCACCGCCGGTTTGATGTGCTGGGACGCACATCGAACAACATCCGGATCATCGACGATTATGCCCATCATCCCACGGAGATCCGGGCTACCCTGGCTGCCGTGAAGAACATGAAGCACAACGAACTCTGGTGCCTGTTCCAGCCTCACACCTATACCCGTACCCTGGCGCTGCTGAAGGAATTCTCCGAAGCGTTCACCGCCGCGGACAAGGTGGTGCTGGCGGAAATCTACGCCGCCAGAGAGAAGAATATCTACCAAATCAGTTCCAGAACCCTGATGAACCGGATCCGCGAACACGATCCGGAAGCGGTTGTCTACTACTTCAAGAACTTTGCGGACATCGCCCACTTTGTTTACGATAACGCCGAGGAAGGCGATCTGGTGCTGACCATGGGCGCCGGAGACATTTACCGGGTCGGGGAGATGATTCTGGAGCTGGACCGGAAGGTGCAGAGAGGAGAGACCATAAGATGAAACGGAAAGAATATGAAGCTCTGGAGAAACAGCGGATCAAATGGAATCTCTCCCTCATGGAACAGGGTGTGGCATTCGTTGATCTGAAGACGGCGTATATCGATGAAGGCGTGAAGATCGGCCGGGGAACGGTCATCTGTCCCTGCGTTGTCCTGGAAGGCCATGTCGTGATCGGGGAGGACTGCGTGATCGGACAGAATACCCGCATCGTGGATTCCGTCATCGGCGACGGCACGACGGTGCAGAGCTCGGTCATTCTGCAGAGCCAGGTGGGCAGCGACACCACCGTCGGCCCCTTTGCCTATCTGCGGCCCAACAGTTCCATCGGCGACGGCTGCAAGGTCGGGGACTTCGTCGAAGTCAAAAACTCAACCATGGGCGACGGCAGCAAAGCCTCCCATCTGACCTACATCGGGGATTCCGATGTGGGAAAGGGCGTCAATCTGGGCTGCGGTGTGGTCTTTGTCAATTACGACGGCAGCAACAAGTACAGATCCATCGTCGATGACGGCGCGTTCATCGGTTGCAATTCCAATCTGATTTCTCCGGTTCACATCGGCGAGAAGGCCTATGTGGCGGCGGGAAGCACCATCACCGAAGATGTTCCAGGCGGAGCACTCTACGTGGCACGATCCCGGGGAAGAACCTTCCGCGACTGGGTGGAAAAACGCGGCATTCTGAAGAAGAAAAAATAAAGAAGGAGACTGAACGATGAAAAATGGTGTGTTCACAAACTACAAGATCTTTACGGCTAATTCTCACCCGGATCTGGCGGAGGAAATTTCTTCCATTATCGGAAAGCCGCTGGGAGAAGCGAAGGTGGCCAAATTCAGCGACGGTGAGATTTCGGTCAGTCTGGGCGAATCGGTTCGGGGCTGCGACTGCTTCATCATTCAGTCCACCTGCGACCCGGTCAATGACAATCTGATGGAGCTGCTGATCATGATCGATGCCATGAAGCGGGCTTCTGCCGGCCGGATCAGTGCGGTCATGCCCTATTACGGATACGCTAGACAGGACAGAAAGGCCAAGGCCAGAGATCCGATTACGGCAAAGCTGGTGGCGGATATGCTGGTGGCAGCCGGCGCGGACCGGGTGATCACCATGGATCTGCACGCGGCACAGATCCAGGGCTATTTCACGATTCCGGTGGATCATCTGGTGGGATTACCTTTGCTCACCCGGTATTTCGCCAAACAGAACAACGGCGATCTGGTGATCGTATCTCCGGACCACGGCAGCGTGCCCCGGGCCAGGAACATGGCGGAGCCTCTGGGCTGCCCCATCGCCATCGTGGACAAACGGCGGCCGGAACCCAACAAGAGCGAGATCATGAACATCATCGGCGACATCAAGGGGAAGGACTGCATCCTGGTGGACGATATGATTGATACGGCGGGGACCATCACCAACGCGGCCAATGCGTTGAAGGATCTGGGCGCGGCATCCGTGCGGGCCTGCGCGACTCACGCGGTGCTGTCCGGACCGGCCATTGAACGGCTGGATCAGTCGGCCATTGAGGAGTTGGTGCTGCTGAACACCATGCCCATTCCCGGGGAGAAACAGCTGCCCATGATGAAGATTCTTTCCGTGGGCCCGCTCTTTGCCGAGGCGATCAATCGGATTCACACCAACGGATCCATCAGCAGGCTTTTTGACTGAACCGGAGGAGATGGCAGGCATGTATGTGATTGCCGGACTGGGAAATCCGGGTAAACAGTACGAAAAGACAAGGCACAATATGGGCTTTCTCGCGCTGGACTATCTGGCCGAAACGGAGGAGATCGCCGTCAGCCGGCGCAGACATCATGCGCTGATGGGCGAGGGCGAGATCGGCGGGGAACGGGTTATGCTGGTGAAACCCCAGACATATATGAACGACAGCGGACAGGCGCTGGGGGAGATTCTGCATTACTATCATCTGCAGCCGGAAAACCTGATCGTGATCTGCGACGATATGGATCTGCCGGCGGGCGCCATTCGCATCCGCAAGAAGGGCGGCGCCGGCACCCACAACGGGATGAAGTCAGTGATTCTTCATGTCGGCGGAGAGGACTTCCCCAGGATTCGTGTCGGCGTCGGCAAAAGCCGGCCGGAAGAATGGAAGAATTTCGTGCTGAACCGGATCGGCAGCGAGGAGGAAGAACGGCTCATGACCGCGGCGAGAACCGCGGGCGATGCGGCGAAAGCCATCGTTCGCCTGGGAGTGGATATCGCCATGAACCGGTATAACCGCAGGCCGGCGCAGGAAGAAGGGGACGGCCGTGAAGAATAAGGGCATGGTCAACATCGCCGGGGCGGCCGAAGGTAGGGTTGCCGCTCTGGCAGCGGATTTGATCAGCAAACAACAAGGACAGAGCCTGATCGTGGTACCGACGCTCAACCGGGCGAAACGGCTGGCAACTGACCTTGCTTTTTTTCATGGGGACAGTTCGATTATTGTTTTGCCGGAAGAAGAAGAGCCCTGGGTTGCGTTCGAAGCCAGAAGCAGCGAGGATCTGCTGGAGCGGATGAAGGCGCTCCAGGCGGCGGTCAGCGGACAGGACTGCGTGATCATCGCGCCGGTTCGAAGCGCTGTCCGCAAGCTTCCGCCGGCGAGGCTGTTCGCGGAGAATACCCTGACTTTCAGCTGCGGCGCGGAAGTGAACACGGATCGCCTGGCGGAGGAACTGACCCTGCTGGGGTACGAGCGGGTCAGCATGATTGAGAGTCGGGGGGAGTTTGCCATCCGGGGCGAAATCATCGATGTATTTCCGGCGGACAGCGATGTCCCGGTCCGGATCGAATGCTTTGACACGGAGGTGGATTCCATCCGGACCTTTGATCCTGAAACCCAGCGCTCGCTGGTGTCCGTGGATCGGGTGACGATTTTTGCCTGCCGCCTGCTTCTGCGGGAAAAGGAACGGTTTGCCCGGGCCGGGGAAAAGATCCGCCGGGCCTATGACCGGCAGATCCGGAATCAGGAAAAAAAAGCGGCGGAGGAGGCAAAAAAGGAAGCCGGAAGCGGTCGCGCCATCGGAGAGCCTTCCATCCGGACGGAGCAGACGGCTCGCCTGATCCGGCGCAGAGATCAGCTGCTGGAGTATGTCGGGCAGGGAATCAACCTGCAGTACCTGGAAAACTTCCCGGGATACTTTTTCGAGGAAACGGAATACCTGTGGGACTACCTTCGGGATCCGCTGATCATGATCGACGATCCGGGAAGAATCCTGGAAACGCTGGAAGCAGCCGAAAAAGAACTGGCCGAAGACGTGGAAACGATCCTTTCCGAGGGCCGGGGAATCGGCGATGACTTTGCCGCCGTGTCCGGTGCGCAGGACTACTACCGGCTCTATGAAAAGCCGGGATACATTTTCACTCCCTTTGTCAGCACCATCCGCAATGCCACCTTCCTCACGGAACTGCGGCAGGTGAACTGCCGGCAGACCCCGGTTTACAACGGCCGGCTGGACGCGCTGAAGGCGGATCTGGACGGATATCTGGCCAGAGGATTTGATGTGACCATCGTCTGCAGCACTCCGGAGCGGCTGCAGAACATGCAGGAGTATCTGGATCACGAAGGACTGTTCGGGCGGCGGATTCCGGATGGACAGGGGGTCTTACTGCCGGCTCCCGGCAGAATCCGTCTGGTGATCGGCATCCTGACCGCAGGCCTGGAGCTCACCGATGAGAAGCGGTGCTGGATCTGGGAAGGGGATGTCTTCGGCGGCAGCCGCCGGACGAGGCGGCCCGGACGGAGCAAAACCGCGGGAGAGAGGATCAGGAGCTTCGCTGATGTGCAGACCGGGGACTATGTGGTGCATGAAAGCCACGGCATCGGCCGGTTCGTCGGCGTGGAGCAGATGGTCGTTCTGGGCGTCAGACAGGACTATCTGAAGGTGAAGTACGCCGGATCGGATATGCTGTACATCCCCGTGGATCAGCTGGGGATTCTCCAGAAGTACATCGGCGGCGGAGAGAACGCCCCCCGACTGAGCAGGCTGACCGGCGGCGAATGGAAGAAGACCCGGGCCCGGGCCCGGGCCGCCGTGGAAGACATGGCGCAGGATCTGCTGCGGGTCAGCGCGGCCCGGATGCAGAGAAAGGGGCACGCTTTCGGGAAGGACACCATCTGGCAGAAGGAATTTGAAGAGAGCTTTCCCTATACGGAGACCGGGGATCAGCTAAAATGCACCGCGGAGATCAAGCGTGACATGGAGCGGGATATCCCCATGGACCGGCTGCTCTGCGGCGATGTGGGATACGGCAAGACGGAAGTGGCGGCCAGGGCGCTGTTCAAGTGCGTCTGCGAGGGAAAGCAGGCGGCGGTGCTGGTGCCCACCACGCTGCTGGCCAATCAGCACTACTATACCCTGAAGGACCGCTTCGAGAAGTTCCCCTTCCGGGTGGAGATGCTCTCCCGTTTCCGCACGGCGGCCCGGCAGAAGGAGATGGTGAAGGAGCTGGCGGAGGGAAAGATCGATCTGGTGATCGGCACCCACCGGCTTCTGTCCGGAGACGTTTCTTTCCGGGATCTGGGCCTTCTGGTGGTGGATGAGGAGCAGCGGTTCGGTGTGCGGCATAAGGAGAAGCTCAAGCAGCTGAGGGAAAACGTGGATGTGCTGACCCTGTCGGCAACGCCCATCCCCCGAACCCTGCACATGTCCCTGTCCGGCATTCGGGACATGAGCACCATTGAGGAGCCGCCGGAGGACCGGCAGCCGGTGCAGACCTATGTGATGGAACAGGACGACTTCGTTATCCGGGAGGCCATCGAGAAGGAACTGGCCAGGGGCGGACAGGTCTATGTGCTCTACAACCGGGTGGAATCCATTTCCCGGGCCGCTGCGGACATCAGCCGGCTGGTTCCTGAAGCATCCGTGGGCATCGGTCATGGAAAAATGAAGGAGCAGGAGCTGGAGGATGTGATCATGGATTTCGCCGAAGGCGCTTTCGACGTTCTCGTCTCCACCACGATCATCGAAAACGGGATGGACATTCCCAATGTGAATACCATGATTATTCTGGATGCGGACCGGTTCGGTCTGGCTCAGCTGTACCAGCTGCGGGGCAGGATCGGCCGATCGGGCCGGCTGGCCTACGCTTATCTGATGTACCGGCAGGACAAAAGCCTGACGGAGGTGGCCGAAAAGCGTCTGCGGACCATCCGGGAGTTTACGGAGTTCGGATCAGGCTTCCGCATCGCCATGAAGGATCTGGAACTGCGGGGAGCGGGGAACCTGGTGGGTACCGAGCAGTCGGGTCATATGCTGAACGTGGGCTATGAACTGTACTGCAAACTGCTGGAGGAGGCTGTGGCACGGCTTTTCGGAGAAACCCTGATGCCTCAGGCGGAGGAGACGGTCTTCAGCGTTCCCGTTCCGGCGTTGATTCCCCGGTATTATATCGAGGATGAGATCCTTCGGCTGCAGATGTACAAGAAGATCGCCATGATCCGGACACAGGAGGATTGCTCGGACGTGATCGATGAGCTGGCGGACCGCTTCGGCGATATTCCGAAGGATACCATGAATCTGATCCGCATCGCGCGGATCAGGGCTATGGCCGCGAAGCTGGGCGTCCGGGAGATCACCCAGAACGGGTACCGGCTGATGCTGAAGCTGTGGCAGACCACGAAGTTTGCCGACGGGGTCATCCCCCGGCTGGCGTCATCCTATGGGGAAAAGATCAGGTTTTATGGCGGGAGTGATCCGTATATCCGGCTGACGGTTAACTCCCCGAAGAGTGACCGGGCGGTCCTGCAGGAAATGGAACTGTTTTTCCGGACGGCCCTGGGAGAGGAACAGGTGAACTGAATGGTTAAGACCGCAGTGACGGCTCCCCGGGGAGCGATGGACAGTCTGATTCTGCAGGAAGCGGCCGGCAGTCCGCGGATTGACGTGACCGGCTGCGTCGGCGCGCCGGGCACTTGTAAAAGACAGAGGACGCCGGGTACGCTTCCCGGCGTCTTGACTTTCCCGACCGTGCAGTATAGAATATGCGAGTTAAGTGCAGTCGAAATGAGGAAACGAACATGATCAGGAATTTATCGGACAAACCAATTGCCGAACTTCAGACGCAGCAGGCGGAGCAGTGGGAAGAGAAGGATCTTCTCAGCAAGTGCGTGAGCACCCGGCAGGATTGCCCGTCCTTTGTCTTTTACGAGGGCCCGCCGACGGCCAACGGCAAGCCCGGCATTCATCATGTTATGGCCAGAACCCTGAAGGATTCCGTCAACCGCTACAAGACCATGAAGGGCTTCCGGGTCAACCGCAAGGCCGGCTGGGATACCCACGGGCTCCCGGTGGAGATCGAGGTGGAGAAGCAGCTGGGCATCGACGGAAAGCAGCAGATCGAGGAATACGGCATCGCGGCTTTCAATGAGAAGTGCAGGGACTCCGTCTTCACCTACAAGGAACTCTGGGAGAAGATGTCCAGCCGCATGGGCTATATGTGCGACATGGACAATCCCTATATCACGCTGAACAATGACTACATTGAGACAGGCTGGTGGATCATTAAGGAGTTTTTCAAGGCCGGACTGATCTACGAAGGCTACAAGATCCTGCCCTACTGCCCCCGGTGCGGGACGGGGCTGGCCTCCCACGAGGTTGCTCAGGGCTATCAGGATGTCAAAGTCAACACCATCACGGCCAAGTTTAAGCGATCCGATGCCGATGAGTACTTTCTGGCCTGGACCACCACGCCCTGGACGCTGGCGTCCAATGTGTCCCTGA
>JAUNRL010000011.1:0-4054 GCA_030535715.1 Bacillota bacterium | reverse complement strand
CCGTGGGCCCGGACATCGACTACGTCAAGGTGAAGATGACGGAAGGCGGGGAAGCGGGCAACGTGTTCTATGTTGCGAAGAATCTGGCCGACCGGACTCTGGGCGAAGGCACCTATGAAGTGCTGGAGGAGATGAAGGGAAAGGATCTGGAGTATGTGGAATACGAACAGCTGATGCCTTTCTGCGAGGTCGACCGAAAAGGTTTTTTCGTCACCTGCATGGATTACGTTTCCATTGAAGACGGTACGGGCATCGTTCATACGGCGCCGGCCTTCGGTGAGGATGACTACCAGTGCGGAAGAACATACGATCTGCCGATTCTGCAGCCGGTGGATGAAAAGGGGTGCTATACGGCGACGCCCTGGAAGGGACGCTTCGTCATGGAGGACGGCCTGGATGTGGAGATCATCAAGTGGCTGGCCGCCGGGGACAAGATTTTCAGCCGGGAGAAGATCGAGCATAACTATCCCCACTGCTGGCGCTGTGGAACGCCGCTGGTCTACTACGCCAGGCCCAGCTGGTACATTGCCATGAGCAAGCTGAAGGATCAGCTGGTGGAGAACAACAACACCGTTAACTGGTATCCGGATTTTGTCGGCGAGAAGCGGTTCGGCAACTGGCTGGAGGAGGTCAAGGACTGGGCCATTTCCCGCAATCGCTACTGGGGAACGCCGATTCCCATCTGGCGCTGCGAATGCGGCCGCCTGGAATGCATCGGCAGCCGGGCGGAGCTGGCCGAAAAAGCCCGTGAAGATATCGATGAGACCATCGAACTGCACCGTCCCTATGTGGATGAGGTAACCCTGACCTGTCCGGTCTGCGGCAAGCCCATGCACCGGATTCCCGAGGTCATGGACTGCTGGTTTGATTCCGGCGCCATGCCCTTCGCCCAGTGGCACTATCCCTTTGAAAACAGCGAACGGTTCGATGAGGAACTGTTCCCGGCGGACTTCATCTGCGAGGGCATCGATCAGACCAGAGGATGGTTCTACTCTCTGATGGCCATTTCCACTTTCATCAAGGGGAAGTCCCCCTATAAGAATGTGCTGGTCAACGATCTGATTCTGGACAAGGACGGCAAGAAGATGTCCAAGCACGTCGGCAACACCGTGGATCCCTTCGAGATGCTGGATACCTACGGCGCGGATGCCACCCGCTGGTATCTGCTGCACACTTCTCCGGCCTGGTCGCCGACCCGGTTCGATGAGGATGGTCTCAAAGAGGTTGCCGGCAGGTTTTTCGGCACCCTGAAGAACGTCTACAACTTCTTCGTGCTGTACTGCAACCAGGATGCGCTGGACATCGGCAGTCTGGAGATCCCCTGTGAGAAGAGACCGGAACTGGACCGCTGGATCCTGTCCAGGTACAATCGGCTGGTCAGGGACGTGACGGCGTCCATGGACAGCTACGATCATATGAAATCCACTCACCTGATTCAGAATTTCGTCAATGAAGATCTGTCCAACTGGTATATCCGGCGGGCACGGCGCCGGTTCTGGGGGGAAGAACTGACTGAGGACAAGAAGGCGGTCTACGCCACCACCTATGAGGTACTGGTGGGTGTCGCCCGTCTGATCGCGCCCTTCGCGCCCTTCCTGTCCGATGAGATGTACGTCAATCTGACCGGACAGGAATCCGTGCACCTGGCCTTCTTCCCGGATTGCCGGGAGGAGCTGATTGACGATCATGTGGAAGAGCGGATGGATCTGGTGCGGACTCTGGTCGCTCTGGGACGGGGCGCCCGGGAGCAGGAGAGGATCAAGGTGCGTCAGCCTCTGCAGGAAGTCCTGGTGGACGGCCGCTATGAGGAGATGATCGGCGACCTGATTCCGCTGATCAGGGAGGAACTGAACATCCGGGAAGTGGTCTTCGCCCGCGATCTGGAGGAGTACATGGAGTATTCCCTGAAGCCCAGCTTCAAGGTGGCCGGTCCCGCTCTGGGCAGGAACATCAAGGCGTTCGGCGGCGCGCTGGCCAAAGCGGATCCGGCAAAGACCGTGGCCGCGCTGGAAAGCGGCGGCAGCATCACCCTGGAGCTTTCCGGTGAGCCGGTGAAAATCACGAAGGATATGGTGGACGTGCGGATCACGGCCCGGGAGGGCTTCGCGGTCGCCATGGAGAACAATGTTTTCACCATTCTGGACACCCAGATTACGCCGGAGCTGGCCTCGGAAGGGCTGGCCAGAGAGCTGATCTCCAAGGTGCAGCAGATGCGTAAGCAGAACGACTATGCGATGATGGACCGCATCATCATCTACGTCTCCGCGGACGAGGAGGTTGCGGCGGCCATCGACGAGCACCGGGACTACATCATGCAGGAGACCCTGGCAACGGCCATCGAGCCGAAGGAGGGTCTGAAGGAAGTCAAACTCAACGGCCATAAGACCGGACTGGACGTGGAGCGGATATAGAGAAGGAAAAGCAATCCCGATGAAGCAGAATCTGCTGGAACTGAACAGCGAAGAAATGAAAGCATTTGCCGCGGCGCTGGGCGAAAAGCCCTTCCGCGGCAAACAGTGTTTTCAGTGGATTCACCGGGGTGCGGGCAGCTTCGACGAGATGACGGATCTGCCGCTGAGCTTCCGGGAAAAGCTGAAGGAAACGGCCGATATCGAACCGGTACGGATCCTCCGCGTTCAGGAGGATCCGGCGGATAAAACCCGGAAATTCCTCTTTGGCCTTGTCGACGGCGAAACGGTGGAGGGCGTATTCATGGCCTACCACTACGGCAACTCCCTCTGCGTTTCTTCTCAGGTGGGCTGCCGGATGGGCTGCGTATTCTGCGCGTCGGGCCTGGATGGATTCGTCCGGAACCTTACGGCTGGAGAAATGCTGGGCCAGGTATTCGCCGCCGAGCGGGAAACGGGGGAGAGAATTAACCACATCGTGGTCATGGGTATGGGAGAACCTTTTGACAACGACGAAAACGTCAGTCGGTTCCTGCGGCTGATGCATGATCCGGAAGGAAGAAATCTGAGCTGGCGGAATATGACGGTGTCGACCAGCGGAATCATTCCGGGCATCGTTGCCTTTGCGGAAGACTTCCCTCAGGTCAATCTGGCCATATCCCTGCACCGGGTCAGGGATGAGGAGCGGCGGCGGCTCATGCCCGTGGACAGGAAGTATCCTCTGGAAGATCTTCTTCGGGCGGCACGGGAATACACGAAAAAAACGGGGCGCCGGATTACTTTCGAATACGCGCTGATCGCCGGCGAAAATGACCGGGATCGGGACGCGGAGGATCTGATCCGGGCTCTGCGGGGGATGCTCTGTCATGTCAATCTGATTCCCTTAAACGAGGTGGATGAACTCGGCATTTCCGGAAGCAGCCGGGCACGGGCCGGAGCGTTTGCCGAAATACTGGAATCATCGGGCATATCGGCGACGGTGAGAAGAAAGCTTGGCGCGTCCATCGACGGCGCCTGCGGCCAGCTGCGCAGGAGACCTTAACCAAAGCTGCGGACAGGCCGCGCAACGGCCGGTGAAGACAGATTTCCGGTTGCCCGGACACAGCAGATCATGTATAATAATGGCAAAGCTGATGGCGAAAGCAACGGGGAGGAAAAGACTATGGTGAAGTTACTCATTGGGCACAAGGGGAGCGGCAAGACCAACCAAATGCTGCAGATCGCCAACGAGAGCGTGGAAAATGCAGCGGGAAGCATTGTGTTCATCAACAAGAATCATCGACTCATGTACGAACTGAATTATCGTATCCGGGTCATCTGCATGGAGGATTTTGAGAACATCACCAACATCGACGAATACATCGGATTCCTGTACGGCATCATCAGTTCGGACCACGACATCGAAATGATCTTCATCGACAGCATTCTGAAGCACGCGGACGTGACCATGGGTGATCTGCCGGAGTTCATCGAGCGGCTTAAGGTTATTTCTCAAATCTACGAGATTGACTTCATCGTCAGCGTCAGCGCGGAGAAGGAAGAAATGATCGGCGTCAACTTCGACGGCTGCGAGATTCTGAACTGAAGATACGGCGAATGAACTTACACGGGGCGGTGGATGACACCGCCTCTGTTTTTTAGGCACA
>JAUNRL010000131.1:316-3309 GCA_030535715.1 Bacillota bacterium | reverse complement strand
TTCTGTCTGGCCGCCTGTAACGCCGGGCTGGGTACGGTGATGATGGGCATCTACAACGAGGCAGAGGTTACGGAAATACTGAAGCTCCCCGAGGGGCAGATCGTCTCCTGCCTGATTGCCTTGGGCTACCCGGCTGTCGGCCCCGATGCCCCGAAACGCAAAGATGTGGACGAGCTGCTGAGTTTCCGGTAAACAGATCCCCGATCATTGACATGCCCAACAACAACGCGTATACTCTCTTTAGCATATCAAATCAGAATAAGGAGGTATCATTATGGCAAAGAAATACTGCTGCAGAGCATGTGACTATGTGTACAATCCTCAGAAAGGCGACCGCGACGGCGGCGTTGCCCCGGGCGTAGAATTTGAAGATCTTCCGGAAAACTGGATCTGCCCGGAATGCGGTGTCGGCAAAGAGTACTTTGATCCGGTTCTGACCAAAGAAGAGGAATAATCTGTGTTGAACAAAAAAACGCTGCGGGCATCTCACGATGCCGGGCAGCGTTTTTTTCACGTCCTTTGGCGGGTTCCTCCTGATTCGCTTTGGCCGCACCGGCGTCCGGCTGCTCCGACAGCTTTGGCCAAAGCAGCCGGAAACTATGCCTGGTCCTTTTTCTCCTCTTTCCGGAACTCTCTGATCCGGATTTCCTCGCAGACTGTGCTGACAAATTCGGAAAGCGGCTTCACGCCCTCGTCGCCGGCAAACCTTGACCGGACCGAAACGGTGCCGTCTTCGGCCTCCTTGCCGCCGACGACCAGCATATAAGGAATCTTCTCCATCTGCGCCGCGCGGATCTTGTAGCCGATCCGTTCCGAACTGCTGTCCACGGTGACATCCACGCCGCTGCGCCGCAGCTCCCGGTATACACTCTGCGCGTACTCCTCGAACTTTTCGGAAACCGGCAGCACACGCACCTGCTCCGGACACAGCCAGGTGGGGAACTTGCCCGCGTGTTTTTCGATAAGCCAGGCCAGAGTTCGTTCGTAGCAGCCCAAAGACGTCCGGTGAATGATGTAGGGACGCTTCCGTTCGCCGTCTTTGTCCACATAGTACATATCGTACCGCTCTGCCAGGAACATATCCATCTGAATGGTGATCATGGTGTCTTCCTTGCCGTAGACATTCTTCGCCTGGATATCCAGCTTCGGTCCGTAGAACGCCGCCTCACCGTCGGCTTCCGTGTACTCCAGGCCGATCTCATCCAGAATCACCCGCATGGCATCCTGCACCCGGTCCCAGTCCTCCGCGGTGCCCAGGTACTTGCCGGAGTCGTTCGGATCCCACTTAGAGAACCGATAGGTCACGTCGTCTTCCAAACCCAGCGTCGTCAGGCAGTGCTTGGCCAGCCGCACGCAGTTCTTGAACTCCTCGTCGATCTGCTCCGATGTGCAGACCAGATGTCCCTCGGAAATGGTAAACTGCCGCACTCTCGTCAGCCCGTGCATCTCGCCGGAATCCTCGTTGCGGAACAGGGTCGACGTCTCGCCCATCCGGTAAGGCAGGTCCCGGTAGCTGTGCTGCTTCGCCTTATACACATAGTACTGGAACGGGCAGGTCATGGGACGCAGCGCATAGACATTGGCATCCACATCGTTCTGAATCAGCCCCAGGTCCTGCACACCGCGCACCTCATCGGAGCGGTCCTCCGCCGCCAGAATATCTTCCATATTATCGTAGCCCAGCAGGAACATGCCGTCCCGGTAGTGGTACCAGTGGTCGGAAATCTTGTAGAGGGTTGACTTTGCCATCAGCGGTGTCCGCGTCCGCACATAGCCCCACTCATAATCTTCGAGATCCTCGATCCAGCGCTGCAGCTTCTGGATGATCTTCGTGCCCTTGGGCATGAACAAAGGCAATCCCTGCCCGACTACATCCACGGTGGTGAACAGTTCCATCTCCCGGCCCAGCTTGTTGTGATCCCGGTTGCGGATGTCCGCCAGATACTCCAGGTACTCCTTCAGTTCGTCCTTTTTCGTGTAGGCTGTGCCGTAGATCCGGGTCAGCATCTTGTTCTTTTCATCGCCTCTCCAGTAAGCGCCGGAAGAAGACGTCAGCTTGAACGCTTTAATCGGACGGGTGCTCATCAGGTGCGGCCCCGCACACAGCTCCTTGAAATTGCCCTGCCGATAGAAAGAAATCTCCTCTCCCTCGGGCAGATCTTCGATCAGTTCCACCTTGTAGGGTTCGCCTTTTTCCTTATACATGGCGATGGCGTCTTCCCGGGACATAGTGAAGCGCTCCAGCCGGTCGCCCTTCTTGATGACCTTCTTCATCTCGGCTTCGATCTTGTCCAGGTCCTCTCTGGTGAGCGGCGGGATGTCGAAATCATAATAGAAGCCGTTGTCGATGGACGGTCCGATGGCCAGCTTGGCGTCCGGATACAGGTTCTTCACCGCCTCCGCCAGCACGTGGGAGCAGGTGTGGCGATATGCCTTCTTGCCCTCATCCGAATCAAAAGTCAGGATGTTGACCTCGGCGTCCCGGTCCACGATGGTCCGCAGATCCACCGTCTCGCCGTCCACCTCGCCCAGGCACGCCGCCCGCGCCAGCCCGTCGCTGATGTCGCGCGCGATGTCGTAGACCGACATGGCCTGATCGTATTCTTTCTTGCTTCCGTCTTTCAGTGTGATGATCATTTTGGTTCCTCTCTTCTTGGTGTTTTGGTCTGCGGCATCCGGCCGTGGGTCGCCGTCCTGCCGCCCGATAATCAAAAATCCCTTCATGCAAACTTGCACGAAGGGACGTAAGTTCTTTACGCGGTTCCACCCAACTTCCGGGGCTCCTGCAAAGGCAGGTCAGTCCTGGTTCCTGTGCTCGCGTTGATCACAGACAGGGACAAGCCAGCTTTTGCATCAGCTGATCCGGCACTCATTTTTGGCTTGTAACGCGGCCAGGCGGGCAGGATTGGTGCCACTCGGGGATGGTCTTCGGGCGCGCCCGCGGAGGCATTCTCAGCGCCTGCCGAAACGCTCTCGCCGGAACGCTCTCAGCA
>JAUNRL010000131.1:0-306 GCA_030535715.1 Bacillota bacterium | reverse complement strand
CCCGTCATCGTTTTGTACAATGAACATGATAACACCGGGGCGGTGAGATTGCAACGGTTTTCTGCGGGTGCGCGGCATCTTGATGAAGTAGCTGTAAATGGGTATAATGGAGTCGCCACAGCGAGCCGTTGGCGAGCTGATGGGACTCCTTATGCTTTGCGGCCCGAGAAGCCGAGCCCAAGCGGGCGATGGCTGATCGGTCAGCCGCATGTCGAATCATGTGTGCAGAGATGCATTCCAGGGAGGGCGATACAATGACTGTGAAAAGATCTGCAAACGTGTTGAACATCATCGGGACGGTGATCC
>JAUNRL010000130.1 GCA_030535715.1 Bacillota bacterium | reverse complement strand
AGAATTCTGCCAACAGTTTTTGCCGCCGAAGCGAAGGGAAGGAATGAAAAAGACCGCCGCACTTTCGTACGGCGGTCCCGTTATCTTCATGCAGGTCTGAGTGTTGCCTTTGTACCGGCGGATCTTAGATCATCTTGTCTACGGAATCCAGAACCTTGTCGACGATGGCGAGCTGTTCCTTCATCTCGTCTGTGGTGATCGTCAGCGGCGGGCAGACAACGAACATATTCTCGTGGGAGTATGTCCAGAAGCCGTCTGCTACCAGCATGCCGATGATCTTCTTCATGATGCCTTCCGGATCCTTGCCGAAGGGTACGATGGGCTCTCTGGTTTCCTTGTCCTTCACCAGCTCGATGGCGGAGAACAGACCGATGTGTCTGACCTGTCCGACGCAGGCGTGCTTGTCAACAAAGCTGTCCAGCGTGTCCGCCAGAACCCTGGCCGGAGCCTTCATGGTTTCTTCGATGTTCTTGTCCAGATACTCCTTGATGGTGGCAGCCGCAGCCGCGCAGCCCATGGGATGTGCGGAGTAGGTCAGGCCGCATCCGAGCGTGGTTTCGTCGAAGAACCTGGCGATGGCCGGGCTGACCACAACGCCGCCGATGGGAACGTATCCGCAGGTGACGCCCTTCGCGAAGGTGATCATATCCGGCTGATAACCGAAGTTCATGTACGCGAACGCCTTGCCGGTTCTGAACCATCCGGCCATGACTTCGTCAGCGACCATCAGGATGTCATACTTGTCGCAGAGTGCTCTGACGCCCTGGTACCATTTGACCGGAGCGATCAGGACACCGTTGGATCCGACGACGGATTCCAGCCAGATCGCGGCGATCTGTTCCGGACCCTCGTACAGGATCTGGTTTTCCAGCAGTTCCAGATAGAAATCGGCGACATCGTCTTCGTTTTCGAACTTGCAGGCCCTGGGAGCTCTGTACTCATAGGGGCCGTCATACTTGACGAATCCCGGGCCGCCCGGCTCGTTGAAGAAGTGTCTCGGCTCACCGGTCAGCATACCTGCGCCGGCGGAGGAGCCGTGATAGCATCTGTACTGGGAGAAGATCTTCTGTTTGCCCGTGAACTGGCGGGCGATCTTGATGGCGTTTTCGTTAGCTTCTGCACCGGCGTTGGTGAAGAAGACCTTGGATCCTTCGGGGAATCCGGAAATCTTGACAACTGCTTCCGCAGCGTCTGCTCTGCAGTCCATAGCGAAAGCCGGTCCCATGAACGGGATCTTGTTCGCCTGCTCGCAAATGGCATCGATGATGGCTCTGTTGCCGTGACCCAGGTTGGAGTTGACCAGCTGAGCGGACATATCGGCATACTTCTTGCCGTCCTCGTCCCAGAAGTAGATTCCTTCTGCCTTGGTAACCACGATGGGGTTCAGCGCACCCTGCGCGGACCAGGAGTGAATGTTATATTTCTTATCTTTTTCTTGAATAGCTGACATGATAATTCTCCTTTTATTCACTGTGCGTTACGGGTTACGCATCAACCTTGGCGATGACGGCAGCGTCGATGAAGTCTTCGACCTTCTCCGGCTTCCAGTTCGGAATCGCCTCGGATACGTAGGTGTAGTTCAGCAGATCCTTGTAGGTTGCGTTATGGGATACGCTGTTGCCGCCCCAGGTTGCGCAGCCCAGAGTCATGGATACCGGGAAGCCGGTGTTCCAGCCGCCGGAGTTGGTCAGGCACTGAGGCTGGTTGACCGCGATCTTGGTGACCGGCAGAACCTCTGCGATGGCCTTGACGTCAGCAGGATCGTTGGTGTGGATGCCGGCGCTGTGGCCTTTGCCCTGATAGTTCAGGATGTCCTGGATACGTGCGATCGCATCGCCCAGATCCTTGACCTTCTGTACGCCGGAGACCGGGGACAGTTTTTCGCCCGCGAACGGGTGATCCAGGCCGGCGCCTTCCTCCATAGCCATCAGGACGGTGGTGCCTGCCGGAACCTTGATGTCAGCCAGCTGCGCGATCTTCTCCGCGTTTTGGGCAACGATCGCTCTGTTCAGAACGTGATCATTCGGCGTGTTGGGCCACATACACTTCTTCAGCTTTTCGCCTTCTTCAGCTGTGCACATATAAGCGCCGTGAGCTTCCATTTCCTTAACGAACTCATCAAAGCAGTCTTCATAGACCAGGATGTTGTTTTCGGTGGAGCAGGACGTCGCGTTGTCGTACTTCTTGGAGGTGACGATCATATCCGCAACCTGATTCATCGGGGTCTTGCCCGTAACGATGGAGCAGCAGTTGCCGACGCCGACGCCGATAGCCGGTGTGCCGGAGGAGTACGCCGTCTCCACCAGCGCTTCGCCGCCGGTAGCCAGGATGAAGTCGCACTGCTTCATCAGTTCCTGGGAAGTTTCCAGGTTGACGTGCTCCGGATCGCAGGTCTGTACCAGATCCTCGGGATAACCCAGCTTCTTCAGGGTTGCTCTGATCTCGTCAACGATGACGACGTTCAGCTTCTTGCACTTCGGGTGGGGAGCCAGGATGATGGCGTTTCTCGTTTTCAGTGCCATGTTGGACTTGACGATCGGGGTTGCTTCGCCGTTGGTTACCGGCATGATGCCTGCAACAACGCCCATCGGCTTCGCATATGCGGTGATTCCGGGGCCGCCGGAGGGAGCGTCGTCAACCAGACCGACGGACTTCTTGTCCTTCATCTTGATGTAGGAACCCCAGACTTTGCCATAGATCTTGCCGACCTTATCCTCGGCAATGCCCATGCCGGACTCTTCGACCAGCATTTCGGCATACATTTTGGCTTTTTCCGGCTTGGTCAGATTGTAGGTAACCGCAGCCGTGATCAGATCCACGTCTTCCTGCGTGAACTTCTCCGCGGCAGCCTGGGCAGCCCGTGCCTTTTTGACCAGTCCCGCTACGTACTTTTCTGCTTCCACTCTGCGAGCAGCTCTTTCTTCAGGTGTAGATGCCATGTTCAAGACCTCCTTAAATCTTAAAAAATGTGAACATATTTGATCGGAGCGGAGAGCCCGAAGGCTCAATTCCGTTCCATGCATAAATATAAGCACCAGGCGTGCCAAAACTGCTGCGGGATGAGGCGGGAAGAAAGAAAAAACGCATAGCCATTAGGCAATGGCTAAAAACCCGTGCAAAATCAACGCAGCCGGAGGATAGATGCCGGGATTGATTTGGCAAAGGCAACGAAAAACTTCCGCGGATCACCCAGCGGCTGCGAGCCGGCGTCCGCGGCAACTGATACAGAAATGTATCGGAAACAGAAGTCAAAAAACAGGCAATCCCGAAACCGGTTGAAATATGGGGGATGAATTCGCTTTGACACAGCAACGAATCGATGATACAAAAATGAATCGCTGATACAGAGAT
>JAUNRL010000010.1:1584-15103 GCA_030535715.1 Bacillota bacterium | reverse complement strand
AACACGATACGGGAGCGCTCCGCATGGATGATCCGGTTCGTAAGGCGAGAGAGGTGCGCACGGATGATCTGTTCCGGGACGAAGAATCCCGTGACGGCGATCAGGACCGCGAAAGAAGGCCAGGCGGAAGATCCCGGCGTTCATCCCGCCGGTCGTCCCGCAATGGGCGCTATGCCAGAAACGAAGGCAGACCGCGTTATGACAGAGAGCATTCGGAGGAAGATGCGGTAGCCGATGAGCGCGCTGATTTTGATCGACGGGGAGCGGCGGAAGAGACCGTCGGCGCAGACCGCCGGGAAATGCAGGAGCGGGAAGACCGGGCCGATACCGACCGCAGAGGCGCACAGGACAGCCGGACAGCGCCGGATAAAGACGGTCGTTTCGAAACAGAAGGTATCCTTGATCTGGCAGACGACGGCTTCGGTTTCCTGCGGTTCAACAACTTCCTGACCAGCGAAGACGACATTTACGTTTCTCCGGCGCAGATCCGCCGGTTCAACCTGAAAACCGGCGACAAGGTTCGCGGAATCTGCCGCCCGGCAACTTCTGGAAACCGTTTCGGCGCTCTGCTCTATGTCATTTCGGTCAATGGAGATGAGCCGGGCACAGCCATGCACCGGCCGGAATTCGAATCCCTGACGCCCATCTTCCCCGAAGAGAAACTGGTGATGGAGGACGGCCGAGATCTGTCCCTGCGGCTGATTGATCTGGTGGCCCCTATCGGAAAGGGCCAGCGGGGTCTGATTGTCGCACCGCCAAAAGCAGGCAAAACGGTTCTGCTGAAGAAGATCGCCAACAGCATCGAGAAGCATCATCCGGAAGCGGAGCTCATTGTGCTGCTGGTGGATGAGCGGCCGGAGGAAGTCACGGACATGAAGCGGAGCCTGCACAGCCCGACCAGCGAGGTTATCTACTCGACTTTTGACGAGATGCCCTCCCACCACGTCAAAGTGGCAGAAATGGTTCTGGCCAGAGCCAAGCGGCTGGCTGAGCAGGGCAAGGACGTGGTTATCCTGCTGGATAGCATCACCCGGCTGGCCAGAGCGTACAACCTGGTGATGCCGGCCTCCGGCAAGACTCTGTCCGGCGGTTTCGATCCCGGTGCCCTGCACAAGCCAAAGCAGTTCTTCGGCGCGGCGAGGAAGATTGAGGAGGGCGGAAGCATTACCATTCTGGCTACAGCGCTGGTGGAAACAGGCAGCCGAATGGACGATCTGATCTACGAGGAATTCAAGGGAACGGGCAACATGGAACTGCACCTGGACCGAAAGCTGTCCGAGAAACGGATTTTCCCGGCCATCGAACTGAACAAATCGGGAACGCGGCGTGAGGATCTGCTGATGGATCAGGAGGAAATGGAAGCCGTCTGGTCCATGCGCCGCGCGCTCAGCAACCGGGATACGCAGGAAGTTACGGAGATGATCATCGATAACATGATGCATACCCGGGATAATCGGACGTTCATCGAAGTCATTAAGAAGCTGATGAATGCCAGATACGTATAGGCGATGAATCTGAAGAAAATATTTTTGAAAGATGCCTGCCCGATGAAGATGGGTGGACAGGCGGTTATGGAAGGAATCATGATGAAAGGGGAGAAGAAGATGGCGCTGGCTGTCCGCCTTCCCGATGATTCCATCCGGATCAAAACAGAAGAAACAAAGACCTACGGAAGGTGGATGAAGTTTCCTCTGATCAGAGGCGTCGTTGCCTTTGCAGACTCCCTGATCTACGGAATGAAAACCCTGATGACGTCGGCGCAGATGCTGGAAGAGGCGGACGACGAAGAGGACGAGTTGTCCCGCCTCGAAGCCTGGGCGGAGAAGAAGTTCGGCAGCAAAGGCCTGTGGAACATCATGCTCTACTCATCGGTGATTATCGCGCTGGCCTTTACCGTGGGCGTGTTCATCATTCTGCCGACGGGGGCCGTGAATCTGATGAAGCATGTGACCGGAAGTTCCTTCTGGCTGAACCTGGTGGAAGGCGCGCTGCGGATCGCGCTGTTTGTGGCCTACGTCTGGCTGGTATCCTATATGCCGGACATCCGCCGGGTGTTTCGCTACCACGGGGCGGAACACAAAACCATTCACTGCTTCGAAAACGGGCTCGAACTGACCCCGGAAAACTGCCGGCAGTTCCCAACGCTGCATCCCCGGTGCGGAACCAGCTTCCTGATGTTCGTGTTCATCATTGCCTTTGTGTTTCACTTCCTGCTGGGCTGGCCGAACCTGGCGCTGCGGATTATCACGCGGCTGCTGCTTCTGCCGGTCATCGCGGGAATATCCTATGAACTGCTCAAATGGGCGGGGCGAAGCGACAGCATCGTGGTGAAGATCCTCAGCCTGCCGGGGTTGTATCTGCAGAAGATCACGACCAAGGAGCCGGACGACTCCATGCTGGAGGTGGCCATCGTGGCGGTGAATGCCTGTCTGGATGAAGAACCGCCGGCGGACAGGGTGATCGGCGGATTGGTGGAAGACGGCAACACGGAAGCGGCGGGCGAAATCGACAACCAACAGAATACAGAAACGGACGATAACGATGAAGACGAGAATACTGATCCGGGAGGGACAGTACCAACTGAATAAGGCCGGCTGCCCGGACCCGAAAACCGACGCCGAGGAACTGTACAGCTTCCTGACCGGCCGCGACAGAGTGCAGATATTCCTTCGCGCGGAGGAAGAAGACGATCCGGAAACGGAGCGGCGCTATCTGAAACTGATCGAGCGGCGTGCTCAGCGGATTCCTCTGCAGCACATCATTGGTGAGCAGGAGTTTATGGGCTACCGGTTCGCGGTGTCTGCCGATGTGCTCATCCCCCGGCAGGACACAGAGATCCTGGTGCAGGAGGGGGCAAAGGCAATCCAAAGCACGCAGAAGCAAAAGCGATCCTTCTTCGAACGGCTTCGCGGACGAAAGGACTGGGAGGTCCTCGATCTGTGCTGCGGCAGCGGCGTAGTAGGAATCTCCGTGGCCAGGATCTGCGGCAGCGTGGAGCTGACCGCTTCGGATATCAGCGAAGCGGCAGTGGCTCTGACGAAGCGGAATGCCCGGGACAACCATGTAGACGCGGAAGTCCTGCAGGGCGATCTGTTCACGCCGCTGAGGGGGAGACGCTTTGATATGATCCTTTGCAATCCGCCCTACGTGCGGACGAATATGATTGGTATGCTGCAGGATGAGATCAAGGATTACGAACCCAGAGAGGCGTTGGACGGCGGCCGTGACGGACTGGTTGTCTACCGGCGGATTGTGGCCGGGGCGCCGGACTATCTGAAGGAAAACGGCTTCCTGATGATGGAGATAGGATACGATCAGGGGGAGGCTCTGCGAAAGATGCTGAAGGATGACGGCCGGTACCGGGAGATTGAAATTGTACGGGATCTGCCGGGAAAGGAACGGGTGATCCGCTGCCGGCTGAAGCGGGGGCGGCAGCCGAAGTAATCAGCAGCCGGAGGAGGATACCGGAAGGAGAATGTGGCGGACATGTCGCTGAATGATACGTCAAGAGCGAACAGGATACACATCGGGATTTTTGGACTGAAGGCATACGATCTGATCATCCACTGCGGCGCATGCATATTCAACCGCCGCCTCGTCATGAGCCGGATCGCTGCCGCTTGCCGGGCTGGTGTGCTCATGATCAATTACGGGATATTTCTGGCAAAGATGAACGGGATACTGGACAGGATTACATTGCAGAAAAGGGTAGAAAAGACTTGATTTTTTTGCGGCATCTGTATATAATAAACGGGCTGTAACAGGCAGCGAAGCGTAAACCGGGCAAACGCCCACAGTAGAAATGAGGTGACAGCATGAAACAAGGAATCCATCCTGAATACAAGGAATGTAAAGTAACTTGCGCATGCGGCAACACATTTATGACGAGATCTACACAGGAAGAGATCAGAACCGACATTTGTTCCGCTTGCCATCCGTTCTTTACCGGACAGCAGAAGTTCACGCAGCGCGGCGGACGTGTCGAAAAGTTCAAGAACAAGTACGGCCTGTAAACCGCGAGTACGTGACAACCGCCTTTCGAGCCGCATGTCCATTCAGAAATACTGAAGTGACAGGCGATTCGAGAGGCGGTTTTTTATGTTATGCAAAAGATGAAAAGGCGGGCGACCGGAACGGCCGCCCGCCCGTCCACGGGTGGAGATTTTTTCCAATTCACACTTCAAAAACTCCGGCGGACAGGATATAATGTAAAGGAATGTGAGGAAAACCGGCTCATCAGTATGAGGAAGACCGAGGGATGACGGCGGGCAGCGATATAAAGGAGGTTCATCGATGAACAGCAACGAGTTCAAGGGACGAAAAGGACAGAAGCGGCTGCGGGAGCTCAACGGCAGGATCGAACAGCTTTTGCAGGCCACCGAGCCCCAGTACGCTGGATCGCCGGAGATGAGCTACATTCTCCGCAGTCTGCCCGATCCCTACGTGCGGCTGTATTTCGCGGAAGCATACCATAAGCTGGATCGTTACTGGAGTGGGATGAAAGATTATGGGTTTCTCCGGCTCTGCCAATGGTGGATCAGTCAGCAGAAACTGACGGAACTCAACCGGGCGGAAGTGGATGCCATGCTGGACCGCATCCTTCCGGCTGTGGAGAGACAGATGATTCGGAAACAGGAGAGTGCAGATGGAAGTCACGATAACCGTAAATAAAACCGCCCAAGCGCGGATCAATCCCGGACGATGCATCAACTGCGGAGAATGCCGGAAAATCTGCCCTACCGGCGCGATCCGGGAATACCAGAAGAACGTATCCGGACTGTTTTCGGCCGGGCAGGATGAGATGCTGGAAACGTCCTGTTCGGTGGGATGCCCCATGGGAATCATCCCCCAGACCGTCGCGGCATTCATGCGAGACGGCGAACAGGAGAAAGCCTGGCAGCATATTGCCGAACGCACGCCCATGCCCTGGACCTGCGCGGAAATCTGTCGGGGGGTCTGCTATGCCCACTGCCGGCTGCTGAACATCGGTGAGGATCCCATCGATATGCACGCTCTGGAGAAAGCGGCGGTTCGGGACCGGACGCCGGAAGAAATCGTCTTTACGCCGCCAACCTACGACCGGATCGCCGTCATCGGCGGCGGTCCGGCGGGAATCATGGCCGCCTATGAACTGCGCAGGGCAGGTTACCGGCCGGTGATCTTTGAGAAGCGGGACCGCCTCGGCGGCGCCATGAGCTGGGGAATCACCGACCTGAGACTGGACAAGGAGAAGCTTCACCGGGAGATCGACCGGCTGATCCGCGCCGGTATTGAGGTGCGCTACCACTACGCCCTGGGCGAAAACTTCTCTCTGGCACAGATCTGGAAAGAAGGGTTTGCCGTCTGTCTGTTGGCGACGGGCATATCCGAACCGCCGGAAAATCAGCTGCACGGAGCGGACTGCCGGGGTGTCTTCCAAGCGGTGGATATCCTGAAGGAATGCAACGACGGCGGCCTTAGCCAGCGCGAAAAGGAGGCGGCCGGTCCGGGCATGGAGGATATGGGCCGGGAGATCGCGGTCGTCGGAAATGGGCGGCTCCTCGCGGACACTGCGGCGGTGCTGGCTGCCCGGGGCAAGGATGTAGTCTGCGTTATTGTGGATGATCCGGCGGCAGCCGGGCCGGCCGGAGCGTTTGCGGAGAACCTGAAGGAGATGGGCGTCGAGAGCAGAAAGGTAACGGCGGTTCGTCAGGTCATCAGCGATGCCGCCGGCGTGAAGGCGCTGGAGGTGCTGAACGGCGCGCGGGCGTCCAATCTGTTCTGCGACGGCGTGGTGCTGGCTTTTGGGCAGAGGAGCAATGTGGAGCAGATCAGCAAGGTGGAAACCTATCCTGACGGCTGCATCCGGATTGATGAGCAGTACCGGACCAATAAGGAAAAGATCTACGCCTGCGGAGAGGTGACGGGCAAAAGCAATTCCGTCGTGGAGGCCATGGCCCAGGGACGGAGAGCGGCGATGGCCATCGACGCGGATCTGCGAAAAACCGGGGAAAGCCCCCGGATGCCGGAGTTCGATCCGGCGCCGGCAGGGGAAACCATTTATCCAGAGAACATCCTGAAGATACGGGATTTCCGCGGGATCGGCGAGCCGGGCAAGGATGCGGTGGACAACATCGTTTCTCTGCTGCGCAGCGCCGGAATCCCGGAGGAGATGCCCGCCTGGTTCGTGGATGACGGGCCGGGAGAGGATCCGGACCGGAAGAAGGCGGCGGTCATCGGCGGAGGACTTGCCGGCATATCGGCGGCCATTGCCCTGGCGAAAAAGGGTATCCGGCCGACGATCTTCGAGAAGACCTCCCGGCTGGGCGGCAGCTGCCGCTGGCTTTCGACCAACCGCCGGTTTGACCGGGATATCATGGACAGGGAGATGCAGAAAATCGAGGCGTCGGGCATTCGAGTCATCTACAACGCCGCTGGTGGTGTGCGCCCGGATCTGGTGGATCTGCTGAAGGAATATGACGCGGTTCTGCTGACCATCGGCGAGACCGCGGGAAAGAAGCCGAATATTCCCGGCGCGTCCCTGCGCGGGGTGATGGATGTGGTTTCGCTGATGAGCCGCCTGAACAATGGAGAGGTTCCCGGGGAACTGGGCAGCCGGGCTGTGGTTGCCGGCAGCGATGACATTTCCGTGGATACGGCCCGCGCGCTGAAGCGGCTGTGCCCGGAAGTTACTCTTCTGGCCCCGTGCGGCAAGGGAAAGCTGCAGATCAAAACCGCGGCGGTGGATCTGCTGCTGGAGGAGGGCATTAATCTGGTGACCGGCGTTCAGATCACGGAAATCAGCGGGAAGGAAGGCCGGGCTGACGGTGTCAGCTGCCGGGTGCTGCAGAACGGCAGCAGCATGGGTGTGCCCTGCGATACGGTGGTGTTCGGTGAGGGCAGAGGCCCGGAGATGGATACCCTCGCGCTGCGAAATCTTTATCTGGATCTGGATGACCAGGGCTATGTGAAAATCAACAGCCGGCTGGCGACGAATATGCGTGGCGTATTCGCGCTGGGCGATTTCAACATGAACGCCATTGACGCCGGACGGGCGGGGGCGGCAGCGGTGATGAACTACCTGCTGGATGCCGACGAGCCTGTCGTCGTTGACAAGTTCCGGCCGGAGGAAATGGCTGTTGAACATGAGCGGATTCCGGGCAGGGCGGAAATTCTTCCCCAGCCCCTTCCGGCCAGAGGCCTTCAGGAGGAGAGCCGGCGATGCATCGCCTGCGGCTATCATCAGGCTGGGGAGAAGCAGTGCATCGGCTGCGGAATCTGCCAGAAGTACTGTCCGACGGGAGCCGTCTGGATGGAAGGTGTCGGAGAGGAGGCATAGGGCAATGAACTGGATCGAACGGGATGTCATCATCGTTGGCGCGGGACCGGCGGGATCCGTCTGTGCGGCCTACCTCGCCAAAGCTGGCGTGGATGTACTGCTTCTGGACCGGGATGTTTTCCCGCGGGACAAAGCCGCCGGGGACATGGTCTCCGAAGCCTTTTCCAGGCACATGATGCAGCTGGAGGTGGCGGACCGCCTAGATCGGATGAGTGTGTTCATCAACCGGATGTTGCTGGTCAGCGGCGGAGGGAGCGAAGCGCTGATCGACTATGAATGCTACAGCACGAAGCGCCGGGAACTGGAAGTGCTTCTGGTGGATACAGCCTGCAGCTGGGGCGCGGAGTTCCGGCCGGGCTGCCGGGTCATCGGGCTGGTTCGTGAACTGGGAAAAATCTGCGGTGTCCGGGTGCTGTCCGGTGGAATCGAAAGCGAGCTTCGGGCGAAGATCGTCATCGGCGCCGACGGGGCGATGTCCTTCACCGCGAAGGAAGCGGGTCTGATGAAGGAGGCTCCCGAAGCGATGAGCATTGGCATGACCACGCATTTTGAAGGTGTCCGTCTGGATCGGAACATCGCCATCGGCCAGTACAGCGCCTATGGCACCGTGTTCCTGGATCAGGAGATTGCGCCCGGGTATCTCTGGATCATGCCCGCAGGTGACGGCGGTGTGCTCCACGGCATCTGCAGCGTGGGCATGGTGGTGGACTATACCGATGGAAGCCGGAAAGAAAAGCGCGATCTGGAAGCCCGGTTCGCCGACTGGCTTTCCCGGTCGACCCGGGGGTCTGCCATGCTGACCGGGGCGAAGCGGATCGCTCCCTGGTACAAAGGAAAGCAGACCTTCATCACCCAGAACATGAAGAAGACTGCGGACGGGCTGATGTTGATCGGCGACGCGGCTTCGGTGATGCTGCCTTTGCGCGGGGACGGGCTGGCCGCGGCCGCCGATTCGGCGAGAGCGGCGGCGGATACCGCCTGGGAGGCTATCAAACGAGACGATTATTCCGACACATTCCTGAGCGCGTTTTACCGGAACCACGAGTGGCAGATGGACGCGGGAGAGCTGACAGACACCCTGAAAACGACGGCGCTGATCCGGGAGTCTCTGCGGGATCCCGCCGGGGTGGATCGGACCGTGGAGAAGATCCGTCTGGACAAATCCCTGGCAGAAAGGATATTCTGAAGAACCCAATGAGCCTGAAATTCTGTTCCTTTGCCAGCGGAAGCAGCGGCAACAGTTATCTGATCAAAAATGACGACACCGCCATCCTCATCGATGCCGGCATTTCCGGCAAGCGCATTCTGCAGGGGCTGGAAGAAACCCGGACGCCCCGGGACGCGGTGAGCGCGTTGCTGGTGACGCATGAGCATATTGATCACGTGAAGAGCCTTCCGGTTCTGACCAAACGGATACCGGGGCTGGAGATTTTCGCCAACGAGGCCACCTGGGAAGCCATCGAGCGGCCGGTGCCGGAAGAAACAAAGAAGATGTTCATCACAGGGGAGCCGTTTGCGGTGGGCTCCCTTCGGATTCGTCCTTTCCCGGTTCCCCATGACGCGGCGGAGCCGGTCGGATTCTCGGTGAACGGGGACGGCAGCAAGGTCAGCCTGGTCACCGACGCCGGGTATATCACGGAGGAAATCATCGAGGAAATCCTCGATGCGGATCTGCTCCTGCTGGAAGCCAACCATGAGCGGGAAATGCTGCTGATGGGGCATTATCCCTATCCGCTGAAGCAGCGGATTCTGAGCGATGAGGGACACCTGTCCAATCTGTCTGCGGGAGAATGTCTCTGCCGGATCGTAGAGAGAAACCGGAAGAAGCGGCAGATCCTGCTCGGGCACTTAAGCGGAGAGAACAACGATCCCCATGTGGCCCTGCTCACGGTGGAGAACACGCTGATGGAGCGGGAGATCTATACGGGCGGGGACCTGCAGGTGAAGGTGGCGTCCCGCGACGAGCGCAGCAGAGTGTACGTGGTATAGCGGAGTGCAGATGAACATCCGGATAATCGCCATTGGAAAACTGAAGAAAAAATACTGGCAGGACGCGGTAAAGGAATACGCGAAGCGGCTGTCCGCTTACTGCCGCCTGGAGATTATCGAACTGAAGGAGAGCCCCCTGCGGGCCAATCCGTCAGCGGCGGAGGAAGAGGCGGTCAGGCAGGAGGAAGGCCGGGAAATCCTGCGGCGGATCCGGAGGGAAGAGTATGTGATCACCCTCGAAATCACCGGAAAGACCATGTCCTCGACCCGGCTGGCCGGGAAGATTGAGGATCTGGGCCTGGAGGGAAAAGCCGACGTTGCCTTTGTGATCGGCGGATCCCTGGGCCTGTCGGAAGAGGTCAGCTGGCGGGCGGATCTGAAGCTGTCCTTTTCGGCCATGACCTTCCCGCACCAGATGATGCGGGTCATCCTGCTGGAGCAGATTTACCGAAGCTTCAAAATCATCCGGGGCGAGACCTACCACAAGTAGCGCAGCCCGCGCCGGGGGAAGCGTGCGGCGGATCAGGAAAGCAGAAGCGGCGGGCTCCGTGAAAGCGGCCGGCACTGAGGCAGAATTATGATGAGAAACGATCGAATCCTGCGCATCTACACCGACGGCGGATGCGCGGGCAATCAGAACGAAGAGAATCTAGGCGGCTGGGGCGCGGTGCTGGAGTACGGCAGCGCGTCGAAGGAACTATTCGGCGCCGAGGCGAACACCACCAACAACCGGATGGAGATGAGGGCCCTGCTGGAGGCCTTCCGGGCCATCAGGAAGGACGGACAGACCATACAGGTGTTTTCGGACAGCAGCTATCTGATGGACTGCTTCCGGAAAGGATGGTACAGAGGCTGGCTGACCAACGGTTGGAAGACGGCAAAGAAGACCCCGGTGGAAAACCGGGATCTGTGGCAGGAACTGCTGCCCTATCTGAACCGGCATGACATTCAGTTTTACCGGGTGAAGGGCCATGTGAATTTGGACCATCCGTCTGCTGACGCAGAGAAGCTGTTCGCGAAATTCCGGTCATGGAACGGTGAGCAGTTCACCATGGAGGATTTTCGGTACGTGACGGAAAAAAACAATCAGGCGGATGCGCTGGCGAACCGGGGCATCGACAGTCTGCGGGGGACGGAGCCGGAAGAACCGGGCGAAGCGGATGACGCGGAATAAGAAGGGCGGTACGCGCATGGACGAGAGAAAGAAACAGCAGTGGATCGAGACCGTGGCCGACTTCACGGCGATGACGGGCATCTACCTGCCCGACGACGTGGAGGCGGCGCTGGAGCGGCTGGCCGCGGAGGAAACGCAGGAGCGGGCGAAGACCATGTACCGGTGTATCCTTGATGACCTGGCCATGGCGAAAAAGCTGCGCCGGCCCCTCTGTCAGGACACCGGGGTGCTCCAGTATTTCGCGGAAGTCGGCACGGAGTTTCCCTGGCAGGATCAGATCGGTGAAGTGCTGCGGGAAGCGGCGGCAAAGGCAACCCTGGACACGCCCCTGCGCCCCAACGTGGTTCAGCCTCTGGGCGAGCACAACACGGGAAACAATGTGGGTTACGATGCCCCCTATATCGAATACGAACTGGTGCCGGGCAGCAGCGATCTGCGCCTGCGGATGTACATGGCCGGCGGCGGCTGCTCTCTGCCGGGGCGGGCCAAGGTGCTCATGCCTCTGGAGGGAGAAGAGGGCATCAGGAAGTTCGTCTACGAAACGGTGGTGGACTGGGGCGTCAACGCCTGTCCGCCCCTTTGCATTGGCATTGGCCTGGGTACCTGCGTGGCCACATCGGCGGAGCTGTCCAAGAAGGCGCTGCTCAGACCCATCGGGACGAAGTCGCCCTATCCGGAGGCGGCGAAGCTGGAGGAGCAGATCCGGGAAGATCTGAATGCCCTGGGCATCGGCCCGCTGGGCTTCGGCGGATCAGCCAGCGTCATGAGCGTCAACATCGAGTGCGCCGGTCATCATCCGGCAACGCTGGGCGTGGGCCTGACCACCGGCTGCTGGGCCACCCGTCGGGGAGAGATGATCATTCACAGCGATCTCTCCTCGGAAATCTTTTCCCATAAGAAATCTCTGGAGAACGTTCCGGGACGGAACGCGGAAGAGGAGGTGGAAGCCTGATGAAGAAGATTCTCACCACACCGATCACGCCGGAGCAGATCGCGGACATCAACATCGGCGATACGGTTTATCTCACCGGCATCCTGGCGACCTGCCGGGACAGCGGACATAAGCGGGTTATTCGGGAGGGGATTCTGCCTGAGCGCTTTGACTTCCGTGACGGGGCAATCTTTCACGCGGGCCCCATCGTGGGAACCAATGAAGAGGGAAAGCCCTACATGGTCTCCATTGGCCCGACGACCAGCCGCAGAATGGAATCCCTGGAAGCGGATTTCATCCGCACAACCGGTGTGCGGGTCATCATCGGCAAGGGCGGCATGATGGAAAACACGGCTGCTGCGTGCAAAGAGTACGGAGCCATTCACTGCGCTTTTCCCGGCGGCTGTGCGGTGGTTGCTGCGCAGGAGGTGGAAGAAGTGACCGATGTGGAATGGATGGACTTCGGGATGCCGGAAGCCCTCTGGGTCATGCGGGTAAAGGAATTCGGCCCTCTGATCGTGTCCATCGATACGAAGGGAAACAACCTGTTTGAACAGAACCGGGAGATTTATCTGCAGCGGCTGAAGGCGCTGCGGTGAGAGGAGCGGGGCTATTCCATGTTCTCGAATTTCTTTGTGGCGGTCAGATAATCGTTGAGCACACCAAGGTGGACGTAATAGCAGGAAAAGCGATCCACCTTTTTTATTTCCACCAGACCGGCGTCGGCCAGCTTTTTCACATGCTGGGAGATGGTGGCCTGGGAATAGTCGAAGTGTCCGACCAGATCCTTGTTGCAGACCTGCCGGCGGGACTTGTTTTCTTCCATAATGTAGCGGAAGATTTTGATTCTGGCCGGATGGGCCAGGGCATCGGAAATGCGGGCGATGAGCAGGATATCCTTTTCCTGCAGTTCATCCAGTTCTTTTCTTAGTCTCATGATTCCTCCAGATGCAGGATGTCAGCATTGCGGGATATCCAGTCCGCGGTGGTTTCGGCGAGGAAGCGGTAGCCCTCCGCCGTCGGGTGGACACCGTCAAGATAAGCTTCTTCGCCGACTTCTTCAGCGTACTGCCGGAAGGCGGCGCCGGTGTCGATGAGCGGGCGGTCGCTGCTGCACAGCAGCGCGGTGAACTCCTCGATCCGGGCGTTGACCTCCTCGTAATCAATGCCTGTGCCGGCCATCCACATTCGGGTTGCCTTTGCGGAATCCACGAAAAGGGGCGTCATATAGACGGGAACGATGCCCCGTGCCAGGGCCTGGCCGGCCATGGCTTCCATATGGGCAAAGGCCTCCCGGGGAGTCGCCTCCCGGTAGATGAAGTCATTGGTGCCGGACAGGAAGAACACCGCAGCAGGCTCGTGGACGAGCACGTCGCGGACAAACCGCTCCACGATCTGAGCGGTGGTTTCCCCGTTGGCGCCCTTGTTGATCACGTCCGCGCGAAAGGGCACGCTTCCCTCTTTGACCCGTGCCCGGATCAGTCCGGGGAAGCTTTTGCCCCGGCTGAGAGGGAAGCCATTGACGATGCTGTTGCCGATGAAAACGATTTTTTTCTTCATGGAAACATTCTATACTATTCCCCGATCAAAGGCAACGGAACCTTTTTTCTGTCTGAACAGCAAAATCCCATCGATGGGCACAAATCTCGATGGGATTGCAGGTAATAATGGAAATTCTCTTCCGGAACTATCTTTTCTGAAGCGCCGATGTCACCGTTCCTCTGGGATTGGTAACCAGCACGATGACCATACCGATTCACACGGCGGTAATCAGAAGCGCTATGCAAACGCCCGCCGCAGCTTTTGTCACAACGGTGGTGACGACTGCCTCTGCTGCCGGCACTAAAAAGCACGCCATAATAAAACCTCCTTAAAATAAAACAACCGCGAATACTCCAACTGCATTCGTATAGTCGCCGAGCCTTCGTGGTTCAAATTCTGTCGGATATTGAGTTTGCGCGAAATAACGGATGGGTGCTTTTCTGAGCGGATGCTTCTTCCTGAAGCGGTTTGCGTTCATACTAACGCGAAGGATGGGTAATGTCAAGGATAATCTGTTTATGCAAAAATATTTGCGGTCGGGCGGAGAGGCATGGTAGAATAGGGA
>JAUNRL010000010.1:0-1574 GCA_030535715.1 Bacillota bacterium | reverse complement strand
CCCGGCCGTGGGACATGTATAATTAGAAAGGAAGAATCACGGCGCAGGGCGGGTCGGAAGAACCCGGCCGGGCGAAGCGCGAAAGCCTCGCGGCAGGCGGATGACAGCAGGAGGGAAGCGTCATGAGGGGAAAGGAATACCGGGCCATACTGCAGGCGGCATCGGAGGTGCTGGGAGAGGCCATGCACATTGTGGACGCCCGCGGCACGACGATCATGTACAATGAAGCCATGGCGCGGCTGGAGAAAATCTCCGTGGAGGATGCCATGGGCAAGCCGTTTCGGCAGGTGTTTTCCAATATACCTGAATCGGAGAGCACGCTGTACCAGGCGCTGGTGAACCGGCGGGAGATCCGGGAGCAGGAGCAGAACTACCTGAACATCTATGGCAAGCAGGTGACGACGATCAACACGACGATTCCCATCATTGTAGATGACCGGGTCGTCGCCGCCATGGAGATTGCCCGGGATATTACCGACATCAAGGACATGAGCGACCGGATCCTGACTCTGCAGGACAGCATTTCCGCCGGCGCCCGGGAGAAGGCGGCGCCGGAAAGCGCGGCGGAGAGCGAAGGCGGGACGGGAGCGGGCCGGACGAAGTCCGGGGAAATCCGGCACTATCATTTCGAGGACATTATCGGGGAGGATCCGAATTTCCTGCAGGCCGTGGAAAGGGCAATGCGGGCCACATCGAATACGGCGTCGGTATTCATCTACGGGGAGACGGGAACCGGTAAGGAACTGTTTGCCCAGAGCATCCATTACGGCGGAAAACGCCAGAACAAGCCGTTTCTGGCTCAGAACTGTGCGGCGATCCCAGAGAGTCTGCTGGAGGGTATTCTCTTCGGCACCGAGAAGGGCGGATTCACCGGGGCGGTGGACCGAGCGGGTCTGTTTGAGCAGGCCAATGGAGGGACTCTGCTGCTGGACGAGGTCAGCGCCATGCCCTACGAGCTGCAGAGTAAACTGCTGCGTGTGTTGCAGGAGAAATACATCCGCCGTGTCGGCGGCGGCCGGGATATTCTGGTGGACGTGCGGATCGTCGCCACAGTTAACGAGCCGCCTCAGGCACTGATCGAACGGGGAGCGCTGCGGCCGGACCTGTATTACCGGCTGAACGTGATCGGCATCAGTATTCCGTCTCTGCGGGAGCGGAGGAGGGATATCCCGATTCTGGCGGATCAGTTCATCAAGAAGTATAACCGGGAGTATGGCCGGGAGATCTGGATGATCGCCGACCGGGCGCTGGAGAAGCTGGAGGAACACGATTATCCCGGTAACGTACGGGAACTGGAAAACATCATCATGTCTGCCGTCTCCATGGCGGAGGAAGAGCATGTGCTTACCGAGCGGGACATCGACATCCAGAAGAGCTACCGGGAAGGCTCCTCCGCGGTCAGCGAATATGACCGGGTCGAGGGGACGCTGGCCGAGTACCTGGCCCGGATCGAGCAGACGGTCATCCGCCAGTATCTGACCGCCAACGGGGGAAATGTGACCCGGACCGCCCGGGACCTGGGCATGCTGCGCCAGAATCTGCAGCATAAGCTGAAAAAATATGAACTGGGGTGA
>JAUNRL010000129.1 GCA_030535715.1 Bacillota bacterium | reverse complement strand
TTCATCCACGGACAGACCGCGGATGATCAGCGTGGCCGCCTGGGTACCGGTGTTGCCGCCGGTTCCCATGAGCAGCGGCAGATAGGCCACCAGAACGATGACCTGAGACAACACTGCCTCGAACTGGGTGATCAGCGATCCCGTGATCATCAGGGTCACGGTCATGAACAGCAGCCAGGGCAGACGGTTCTTCACATGGCGGAAGACTCCCATATCCAGATATTCCTTGTCGGACTCGCCCATGACGCCGCCCATACGCTCAATATCCTCGGTGGTTTCCTCCTCGATGATTTCCATGATGTCGTCCACGGTGATGATGCCCACCAGCCGGTGCTCGTTATCCACCACCGGGATCGCCAGAAATCCGTATTTCTTGAAGGCGTCGGCAACTTCCTCCTGATCGTCGTATACATTCAGGTAAACGTAATCGGTCTCCATCAGATCGCCGACGACGGCGTCATCATCGGCGATGACCAGGGCCCGGAGGGAAATGACGCCCTCCAGTTTTCGGCCGCCGTGCTTTACGTAGCAGGTGTAGACCGTCTCGCTGTCCACCGCTTCTTTTTTGATGTAGGCCATGGCCTCCGCCACAGTCATGGTGTCTTGGAGACTGATATATTCCGGGGTCATCAGGGAGCCGGCGCAGTCCTCCGGGTAGTTGAGGAACTCGTTGATCAGCCTCCGTTCCTCCCGGGGCGTTTTTTCCAGGATCTTGTCGACGATGTTGGCGGGCAGTTCCTCCAGCACGTCGATCTTATCGTCGAAGTTCATCTCCTTGATGATGTAGGAGATTTCACGGTCGGTAATGGCCTGCACCAGATTGACCTGGTCCTCGCCGGGCAGACAGGAGAATACGTCGACGGAGACGTCCTTGGGCAGCATGCGAAAAATGATGACCACCTTCTCCACGCCCAGATCCTCCAGCATATCCTCCAGCATGTCCGCGATGTCCACCGCATTGTAATTCAGCAGAAGATCCCGGGCCTTGAAGTAGGCGCTTTCCTCGAGGAAAGCCATGATCTTCCCCAGATCCCGGTCAAACTGCTGATTCTTTGTGTCCATATCCATGGTCATGGTTTCCGTCATGGACTCACCTCCCTTCGTTGCCGATTCCGGTACTCCTGCCGGTCTGCCGGCGCGCCCCTGTCTGCCTGAGGCCTGTCGCTATGCGGACAGCATGGCGCTCCCGGCCGCTTCAATCTGCGCCAGCCGCTGATCCGCTTCCTCCGCGTCCGCGCCTCTGGCCATGATGTAGAACTTGATCTTGGGCTCTGTCCCGGAGGGCCGGATGATGGCGGTGCAGCTTTTCGCCAGTTCATAGAACAGGATGTTGCTCTGCAGCAGGCCTGTGGGCTCCTCTGCGCCGGTGGCGCAGTCGGTGATTCTGCCTGCCTGATAATCCCGAATCCGCTCAACCTTCAGGCCGACCTCAGCCGGCGGCTGTTTCCGCAGCCGCTCCATGATCTCGCCCATCTTCGCCTGACCATCCAGTCCCTCGAAGACGAAGGACGCCACTTTCTCCCGGTACTGTCCGTAGGTCTCATACAGCCCGTCCATGGCATCCTGCAACGTCCTGCCCTGAAGATGATAATAGCAGGCCATCTCCGCGATTAGCATGGAGGCAACCACCGCGTCCTTGTCTCTGGCGTACGTTCCGACCAGATACCCGTTGCTCTCTTCAAAGCCGAAGAGAAACGAATGCTCGCCGGTGGATTCATACTCTTTGATTTTTTCCCCGATGTACTTGAATCCGGTCAGCACATTGCAGATGGTAACCCCTTGCTCTGCGCAGATCCGATCCGCCATGGTCGTGGAAACGATGCTCTTCACCGCGATGGCATTCTCCGGCAGAGTTCCCTTCTCCTTTCTGATCCGGATCAGATAGTCCAGAATCAGCACACCGATCTGATTGCCGGTCAGCGTCCGGTATTCTTCGCCGTTTCTCACCACGATGCCGCAGCGGTCACCGTCCGGATCCGTACCGATGATCAGATCCACATTCTCCTTCTTCGCCATATCGATAGCAATGGCAAAGCCTTCCCGGTACTCGGGATTCGGCGACCTGACCGTGGGAAATTCCCCGTCGATCACCATCTGCTCGGGTACCGTAATCACATGTTTCATCCCGAGGCGCGCGAGCGCCTCCGGCACCAGCTGATATCCTGTTCCGTGAAACGGCGTGTAAATGACCTTCAGTTCATCCGCCGCCTGCTTCACATAGGATCCGCCCACCGACTGCTCCAGCACGTGGGCCAGATATTCCTCGTCCATCTCCTTTCCCAGCATCCGGATCAGACCTTCGCCGGCCGCTTTCTCCAGATCCATGGTCCTCACGCCGGTGAAGATGTCCGTTCGGTCCATTTCCGCGGCGATCCTGCCGGCAATATCTTCCTTGATCTGAGAGCCGTCCGCCCAGTAGGCTTTGAACCCGTTGTATTCTTTTGTATTGTGGCTGGCCGTGATGTTGATGCCCGCCAGGGAACCGGTCTGCCGAAGGGCAAAAGACAACTCCGGCGTTGGTCTGAGCGACTCAAACAGATTGACCCGGATGCCGTTGGCCGCCAGCACTTTCGCCGATTCGCCGGCAAACAGTTCGCTGTTGCTGCGGGAATCGTAAGCGATGGTCGCCCCGGCATTCTGACCGGACTCTTCGATGATCACGTTGGCCATGGCCTGAGCGGCCAGGCGAACCGTATAGATGTTCATGCCGTTCAGGCCCATGCGCATGATTCCACGCAGGCCTGCCGTGCCAAACTTCAGCATCTGGGCGAAACGTTCCCGGATTTCCTTTTCGTCGTTTTCCATGGCGGCCAGTTCCGCCTTTGCTTCATTGCTCAGCGACGGACTGTTCATCCATTTTCTATATGCATCGCTGATCTTCTTTTCCATAATCGGAACCCTTTCTTTTTCATCCGCATACCTACTTAAATATTATCGTTTTTTTCCTCTGTTTTCAATGCCGATTTTCACCTTTTCCGGGATTGACGAAAAAATATCACAGTGCTATAGTTATAGACACAAAGGACATTACAGCTTAACAAATTTTTAAGAAAAAGGAGAATCGTAAATGTCAAATTATGTAGAAAGATGTATTGAGCTTTGCAAAGCGAAGAACCCTGGCGAAGTAGAGTTTCACCAGACTGTTGAAGAAGTTCTGACTTCTCTGATTCCAGTCATCGAACAGCATCCGGAATACGAAGAAGCTGCTCTTCTGGAAAGACTGACGGAGCCGGAAAGAGGCATCACCTTCAGAGTTGTCTGGGTTGATGATGCCGGCAAGGTTCAGGTCAACAAGGGCTACAGATATCAGTTCAACAGCGCGATCGGCCCCTACAAAGGCGGTCTGCGGTTCGCACCCAACGTCTATCCCGGAATCATCAAGTTCCTGGGCTTCGAGCAGATCTTCAAGAACTCCCTGACCGG
>JAUNRL010000128.1 GCA_030535715.1 Bacillota bacterium | reverse complement strand
AGGAAGCCAAGGACAACGATACCAAGCGCGAGAACGCCAACATCGACGGCGATACGGCCATGGGCACCATGCTGAAGTACGGCTCCGAGGGCGCCAAGATCTTCGACGATATGTTTGTGCTCAAGCCGGAGCATTCCCAGGCCCACAAGGACGGGGACATCCACATTCACGACCTGGATTTCCTGACCCTGACCACCACCTGCTGCCAGATTGACATCGAGAAGCTGTTCAAGGGCGGTTTTTCCACGGGACACGGTCATCTGCGGGAGCCCAACGATATTCAGAGCTACTCGGCTCTGGCCTGCATCGCCATTCAGTCCAACCAGAACGATCAGCACGGCGGCCAGAGCATCCCCGACTTTGACTACGGCATGGCCAACGGCGTGGTGAAGACCTACCGGAAGTTCTACTGGATCAACCTGGGCAAAATGCTCAACCTGCTCTTTGACATTGAGGACGGCGTGGAGAAGATGAAGGAGATCGGTGCGCAGATTATCGAGGAACACGACGTCTGGCCCATTCTGGCTGACGACAACGGCTACAAGGAGCTGGAGAGAGAGCACCTGAAGAAAATTGTGGAGGAAAAGTTCATCGACCGCCTGCAGACCAAGTCCACGGTTTACGCCCGCAAGGAGGTGGACCGGGCCACTTACCAGGCCATGGAGGCGTTCATCCACAACCTGAACACCATGCACTCCCGGGCCGGCGCCCAGGTGCCGTTCTCATCCATCAACTTCGGCACGGACACTTCGCCCGAGGGCCGCATGATCATCAAGAACATCCTGCTGTCCATTGAGGCGGGCCTCGGCCATGGCGAGACGGCCATCTTCCCGGTGTCCATCTTCAAGGTCAAGGAGGGCATCAACTACAATCCGGAAGACCCAAACTACGATATGTTCCAGCTGGCCATGAAAGTTTCGGCCAAGCGGTTGTTCCCTAACTTTGCCTTCATTGACGCTCCCTACAATCTGGCGTACTACAAGGAAGGGGATCCCAACACGGAGATCGCCTACATGGGCTGCCGGACCCGGGTCATCGGCAATGTCTATGATCCTTCGCGGCAGGTAGTCGGCGGCCGGGGCAACCTGAGCTTCACCTCCATCAATCTGCCCAGAATCGCCATTAAGGCCCACGGCGACGTGGAGTGGTTCTTTGAGGAACTGGAACGCAAGATGCGCCTGTGCATGGATCAGCTCATGGAGCGCTACAAGATTCAGGCGGCCAAGAAGGTCAAGAACTCCCCCTTCCTCATGGGGCAGGGGGTATGGATTGATTCCGACAAGCTGTCCGAGGAGGATACGGTGGGCGAGGTACTGAAGCACGGCACCTTGTCCGTAGGTTACATCGGCCTGGCGGAAGCCCTGAAGGCTCTGATCGGTGCCCATCACGGCGAAACCGACGAGGCCCAGACTTTGGGTCTGGAGATCATCGGCTATATGCGCAAGCTGCTGGATGACGAGAGCAAGAGGACCCGCTTCAACTACACACTGCTGGCTACGCCGGCGGAGGGTCTGTCCGGACGTTTTGTCCGCATCGACCGGGCCAAATACGGTATCATCGAAGGCGTTACCGACCGGGATTACTACACCAACTCCTTCCACATCCCGGTTTACTACGACATCAATGCCTTCGAGAAGATCCGGCGCGAGGCGCCTTACCACGCCCTGAGCAACGCCGGCCACATCAGCTATGTGGAGATGGACGGCGATCCTACCAAGAACCTGGAGGCTTTCGAGCAGGTCGTCCGCTGCATGAAGGAGAGCGGCATTGGTTACGGCTCCATCAACCATCCGGTTGATCGCGATCCGGTCTGCGGCTATACCGGCATCATCGACAACCAGTGTCCCTGCTGCGGCCGCACCGAGGATGACGGCGGCATGGGATTCGAGCGCATCCGCCGCATCACCGGCTATCTGGTCGGCGCCATGGACAAGTGGAATGACGCCAAAACCGCGGAGGAAAAGGACCGCGTCAAGCACTCCCTGGACAGCGGCATGGAGACCCTGTAAGGAGGCGGCATGAACGAGGCGGATACCATTCGGATCGCCGGAATCATGAGAGAATCCATCGTAGACGGCCCCGGCATTCGTTTCGCGATCTTCTGCCAGGGCTGTCCTCATGACTGCCCCGGCTGCCACAATCCCGAAACCCACCCCTTCGACGGGGGAAGCGAGGTCACCATCGGCCGGCTTCTGGAAGAAATGGATAAAAACAAACTCCTGAAGGGCGTCACCTTTTCCGGCGGGGAACCCAGTTGCCAGCCCGAGCCCTTCGCGGCCCTGGCCCGCGCCGTCAAAGACCGGGGCCTGGACATCACCCTCTTCAGCGGCTATACCTATGAGCAGCTTCTGAAGCGGGCACAGTCCGAGCCGGCCCTGGCCGAACTCCTCTCTCTGACGGACCTGCTCATCGACGGCCCCTACATCAAAGAGCAGCGCGACCTGACCCTCCAGTTCCGCGGCAGCCGCAACCAGCGGCTCATCGACATGAACAAGACCCGCTCTGCCGGGCAGGTCGTCCTCTGGCAGTCCGGCCGCTGACTTCTGTCCGCCGCCGGCCGCTCCGAAAAAAGTCCTTGTCCGCGATTCCGACCTGTGATATAATCCATTCTGTTCGGACGCCCGCTCTGATGTGGACAGGACGGACACGACAAAAGGAGTATGAAGCGAAAGCGTTGAGCATAATGCAAGGAGGTGCAGCACATGTCAAGAAGGTGCGAGATTTGCGGTAAGGGACAGGTTTCCGGAAATAACGTATCCCACTCCAACAGACACACGAGAAGAAAGTGGAATGCGAACATCCAGACGGTCAGAATCGAAGAGAACGGCGTGGTCAGAAAGGCCAAGGTCTGTACGCGTTGCCTGCGTTCCGGCAAGGTCACCCGTGCCATCTAATCCCATTTAAGGTACAAAGGCAATCCCATACACCCGCGTTCGCGGGTGTTTTTCGTGCCCTCATTCAAATCCCGGTAATCATTGACCATTTGCCGGGTTCCCGCCTTTCCCGAGCCGTGTCCAATGGCCAGCTTTTTTCTACGGCTTTCGCCTTGCGAATAAATGGTATAATATTCCATTTTTAACAGAGGTTCCGGGCTGAAATGACAAACTTTTTTGCCAAACAAGAGTTTACGATGAAATCTGGAAATCTTTGCAGGGGGTGCCCGTGTGGCGTAAGCCTTCTCCAAAACCTTGAAGATCGGTACGCCATGTGGTAAGATTCAGTTATGTTTGAGATGGAAACCGAGTGGGGACAAATATATTTTTCCCGGAATGTCATACGGCAGATCTGCGCCGGCGCGGTGAACAGCTGCGGCGGCAGTGCCGTGCTCATGAACTACGGCGGCAAAAGCAGGGGAAGCAGGGGAAAAGGCAACCCCTTCGTGCCGAAGAAGGCTCGTGCCGACAGCGACAGCATCCTCATCGAGGAGCGGGAAGACGGCCTGTACATTACCGTGTATGTGGTCATC
>JAUNRL010000127.1 GCA_030535715.1 Bacillota bacterium | reverse complement strand
GGTACGGTGTAATATTGTACCATTTTTTTAATCGGGTTTCTACTATAAAATTCTAACTTGGAATGCCCGCGCGGATGTTCACGAGGTTACTCATCATCCCGCCGGATATGGGCGATGACGGAGACGCCTTCGAAAAGCGTGCTTCAGCCGGCCACTTATTCCAGAGGATCGTCTCCGGCATGAAGCGCCGGGGCTTCCGGTTCAGTCAGCCCGGCCGGTGCTTCCGACGCGAAAGCCGCATAGGATGCATCCGGTGTGTTAAAGGTTTCTCCGGCAGCTTCGCCGCTCAATGCCAGATAGATATAGGCGTTAGCATTCTGCCAGTACGGTTGCGTCCAGAACACATTGACCAGTCCTAACGTGATTGCGCCCAGCAGATACCAGCCGATGTAGGAGAGATCAAAGACGAAGACATTCCACTTCTGTCCGTTCATCATATGGCGCGAGGCGGTAATGGTCTCCTTCCACGACAGTTCCGGATTATCCTTCAGAATATACGGAACCATGCGATAGGAATAAATCTTGACGCAGCCCGGTATGATAAACAGGCAGAACCACAGCGCCGTGAACAGATCCCGCATGAACATGGTGAGAACCACCCTCTTGTAATCCGAAAATCCGGCTTTCAACGTGCCCAGATCCGTCTCCGTGGTGACGGCATTCTCCCGGAAGAACCGGTAGCAGCCTACCTGCAGCGGATTGAAGACGAAGATCTTCAGCGCCGTATAGAGGATAAACAAAACCAGACCGATGACCGCCAGAATCCCCAGTACGATAAACAGCGCCGACTTGTCTTCTTCCGACATGCTGTGGAAGACGTTCTGCGCATCCTGAACCGGCTGACCAGGATCCTGATCCACACTCTGGTTTGCCGACCGGCTCCCGTTGGCCAGCGCTGAACCGCCGGCGATCAGGGTGATCAGCACCGCCGACAGCACACTCCTCCAGTAATTTGCTTTAAAGGCAATCTTTCCCAGCGCTTTGATTTTCTTTCGGTCCCACATATTATCCCTTCCTTTCCAATTGTAAAACGAATCTTGCCTGCGTCCAGTATACGCCTTCCAGCGGACAGAATTCAACTACCGCCTGCGAACAATACTCGGCTGTTTGTTTTTTTCTATCGCTGTGTTTCCATTTCCGGCGTTCCCTGAATCTCCACCGCAATCACATCCGACAGTTCCACCTGGCCGGACAGCCGAATCCCGGAAGTTTCTCCTTCTTCCCTGATTACTTCCGCATACAAGGTTCCCGCCGGTTCGCGGAAGCTCATCCGGTATATCCCGTCCTCCCGATCCATCACCTCTGCGAATGCCGCCGCCGTGGTGCCGGAGGCGCAGCTTCCCTCGAAATAGGTCGTGTCCACGTCATGCACATAGACGACCGGGGTCATCCGGTTATCTTCCTCATCGAGAAACATGACGCCAAACGCCGGAAAGCCCCCTGCTGAACCATCGTCCCGCTCCGCGGAGAAGAAATGCGCTTTGATGGTTTCAAAGGTTTCCAGAAGAGGTTCCACCCCCCGCAGGACCAGATGGGAAATGCCGTCCATATCCACCAGGATTCCATCCGGAGCCTCCTCTTCCAGCCCCAGCCGGTTCACGGGAAACCGCCCGGCAAAGCGGGGCAGCGTCCTTCTGATCCGGATCGACTTCCACGCGAACCGCCTCTTCGCAGCCGCTCATCTTTACCTGCAGAGCCTTCCGGGGCGGATCAGCCAGCGTCGCCGCATAGAAGGCAAATGCCCGAGCGGCGTTGCCGCAGAATTCCAGTCCCGACATATTGAGCGCCGGAATCGACCGGCCGGTGTTCGAATCCGCCTGGTCAGGGAGAACGAAGCCCACCTGCTCGCCCCGGATCTCCTTCCTGTAGATCGGCTCGGTAAAGATTGCCTTTCCCTGCCCGTCTGTCCGCCGGAAAGCCTCTCCGTATTCTTTCCTATAATCGATAGCCAGGAGCTGGCTGCTGATTTCGCCGTACCGGCTGACCGGCACCTGCGTCAGCACAAGGATCGTTGTATTCCCCGCCGGGTTGGCGATGACCACATTGATCTGTTCCGTCATCATCCGGACCTCCTACAGATCCCATTCCTTCCAAAGCTCCGGACTGAGTTTCTCCAGAGAGTCGATGACCACGACGCAGTCCTTGTCCACGTTCTGCTCTACCGTGATGATCTTATCCTTCGGAATGGCCACGCATCCGCCGGTATAGGGTTTCTGGGGGCCGAGACAGTGGAGAAAGATGGCCGATCCCTTGCCCGGGACGCCCTTTTCGTTATAACTGATATTCATGCAGTACTGGTAGTGCACCGGATAATCGACGATGTGCTCGCTGTCATCCACATTCAGATCCGGCAGATCCTTGATGCTGACCATCTGGTTATAATGATAGCCTTTTCTCGGATCGCCCGACCAGTAATCGTCGTCCGTCACCTGCTGATACTCGAACGCCGTGCAGCCGGGATCCTCGTTGATGCCGAAAGCGTAATTGAAGCGGTAGGTTCCCACCGGGGTCTTGTTATCCCCTTCCTTTGTCTTGCCCAGGCCCTCCTTGCCGATGTATCCCGGCGTGGTGATGATCTCTTTCCAGTTGCCATCCTCGTCCTTCTGGTGCATGGACACATAGGCCGTTGTTTTTCCCACAGCGGCAACGATGAACAGCTGATCCGCCGTCTTCGCCTGTTCCAGCTTGCCGACAAACTCCGGCGAATCCTCCGCCGTCGCGATGTCAAAGGCTGCCGCCTCATCCGTCTGCGAACCGCTGTCTCCTCCGCATCCCGCCAGTAGCAGACATGCGGATACCGTAAGCAGTGCCGTCAGTCCAAGTAGCTTTTTCATCATAATCCTCCTCCCTGTGTCAGCGCTTCCCCTGCCAGGCGTTGCTTTTGCACACGTTTTCTTCATACCGCCGCAGTTTTTCCCGCTCAGTCCGTCCTCCTGCTCAGAAATCTGTTCCGTTCTTCAATGGAGACCGGTGATTCATTTCATTTCGATCCGGATGCTGTATTTCGGATCATTAGCCGCCTTCTGTCCGCCGATATACTTTCCCGTGCTGATATCCTTCCAGTAAACGTCAATATGTTTGTTGCTGCCTGACGGATAGATCGAAACCATGACGACGCCATTGGAGTAATCCTCTTTGGCCGCGTACATTTCACGATTCTTGTTCAGCGCATACTTGATTCCCGTATCGATCGTTGTGCCTTTGCCATACGCTTCTTTGGCCTGTGTTGACCGGATGGGGGAGAACTTTCCCAATCCCGGGTTATATACTCCAGCTGCATTGCTGCCGTCCCCTCCGTTGTCCCACCATTTCAGGCCTGCCGCCTCGGCACTGGGCCCGTCTGAAATACTCGCATAGAAAAAGCCAACAGCAAGAGACGCAGCCTGACGCATCGTATCGATGTCGTAAACCTCACGGGATTTCTCAATCTGTTTATTGAAAATCGGAATGGCTATGGCGACAAGCACCG
>JAUNRL010000009.1:4914-15483 GCA_030535715.1 Bacillota bacterium | reverse complement strand
AGAAAGCAAGCCCCCGCGGGGACCTGCCTTCGTCATGTGTGCAGACGTCTAGTACACATAGACCTTCGGCAGGCGCTGGCCGAAGGCGCAGACGATTTCGTAGTTAATGGTGCCGGTGGCTTCGGCGATGTCGTCGGCCAGGATCTCGTGGATGCCGTCCCGACCCATGACGGTAACCTCATCGCCCAGACGGACGTAGGGGACGTCGGTGACGTCTGCCATGCACTGGTCCATGCAGATGTTGCCGGCCAGAGGCGCTTTGACACCGTTAATCAGCACGTGACCCTTCATGGAGTAGGGGCGCGGGAAGCCGTCGGCATAGCCCAGCGGAATGGTTGCGATCAGGCTGTCCCGGGTCGCGGTGAACTTCCGGCCGTAGCTGATGGTTGTGCCCACAGGTACCTTCTTCAGATGAACGATGTTGGCCTTGACGGACATGGCCGGCTTCAGTTCCAGCTGGTTCTTATCCACCTCACCGGAGGGGTAGCAGCCGTAAAGAATGATACCCGGGCGAACCTGATCGAACCAGGCCGTGGGGATTTCCATGATGGCCGCGCTGTTGGCCAGCGTCCGGATGGGAATCGGAATGTGTTCGTCGGTAAGCTTCTTATAAAAGGACAGGAACCGCTGCTCCTGCAGAGCGGAGTAGGTCTTGTCCACCGCGTCCGCGGTGGCGAAGTGGGAGAAGAGGCCCTGGATTCTGAATCCGGGAAGCTGGGCAATCTGCCGCACTTCCTCCACGGCCGCGGGATCTTCCGGCGAATAGCCGATCCGGCCCATGCCGGAGTCGCAGGTGATGTAGCCGTGGACGACTCTGCTGGCTTTGACTGCCGCGTCGGAGAAAGCCTGCGCGTTGCGCAGACTGTCGGTGACCGGCGTCAGGTTGTATTCGAGAATGACGTTAACATAGGGATCCGGGGTCAGGCCGATAACTATGATCTCCTCGGCGAGGAAACCCGCCTTGCGCAGACGGATAGCCTCGGAAAGGGTGGCGACACCGAAGGAATTGATGCCGTTGGCCCGGAGGACTTCCGCCAGTTTGACGGAGCCATGGCCGTAGCCGTCGGCTTTGATGATGCCGGTGATCTTTCGGCCGGGGCCGACTTTCTCGCGAATTTTCTTGATGTTAAAGTCCAGATTGGTGACGTTGATTTCCGCCCAAGCGGCGCGGACTGCATCTTTGTACATAGTCGTTGTGGCGTTTTCCGGGATTGCCTTTGTAACCGGAAAACCTGCTCCTTCCCTGTGTAGTGATGTAAGACGTTATTCCAGCATCAGTATAACACAAAAAACCGCTCCGAGGATGTGGGTGAAGCGGTTTTTTGTATATATTGGGTTATGTTGGAATACGAGTTCAGGACAGCTTCTCCATTTCGCCGGAATCCAGTGAGTGCCTGACTCGGTCGGCCTCTTCCGCGGCCTTGGCGTCATTCCACTGATCCATGGTGCCTACCAGGTAACCGGTGATCCGGCGGATCCGTTTAAAGGGAACGCTGGTGAAGGTGTAGTTCAGATCGGCGTATTCGCCGTCGATGTTGACGTTCAGGCTGGCCAGCTTCCGGTTGTACTTGTTCTCCAGATACTCGGCGTACGCCTGCGCTTCTTTCGGGTCCGCATTACCCGTAATGGTTAAGGACATGATGTGACCTCCTTGTTCGTTGAGTGGTGTGTTTGCGCTCTGTATATGGTACCGGGGCCTCCTGAGGAAGTGGCCGGTTGGCTTGCCGGGGTTACCGCTCATCTTGTTGGGTTTAAAAATTATTATACAATAAACTACCAGATTTTGTATAGTGCTCTGGCAAAAAAACATCAAAAAAATATAGTGAACAAAGATAGCACAGAATAGCGGCAATCTCTGATTCCGAAGGAGCGCCGGCGCGGCAGCCCTTGCGAAAGAGGCCGGATAAGAGTATAATCATCCTTGCGAAATCAAGAAAAGAAAGAGGTAGGTAATATGTTCGAAACAGGAAAATTCCTTCAGGCGGACGGCTGCGGACAGGGCGGCTGCAGCGCGGATCCGGTCGGCGAGCCGGTCAATGAAAGCAACTGCACCCATGACTGCGGCAGTTGTCCCAGTGCCCAGGGGTGCGGCAGCCTCGATCCGAAGAGCCTGCTGGAGGAAACCAACGAATTCAGCAATATCAAGAAGGTCATCGCCGTGGTCAGCGGCAAGGGCGGCGTAGGAAAGTCCCTGGTCACTTCCTTGATGGCCGTCAGCATGCAGCGCCGGGGCGCGGTCTGCGGTATCATGGATGCCGACGTGACCGGCCCGTCCATCCCCAAAGTCTTCGGCGCCGAGGAAATGGCGGCGGGCAGCGAGGCGGGCATCTTCCCCCTGCAGACAAAGACCGGAATCAAGACCATCTCCGTGAATAACCTGCTGGAAAACAGCACCGATCCTGTGCTCTGGCGGGGACCGGTCATCGGCGGGCTGGTCAAGCAGTTCTGGACTGATGTACTCTGGGGAGAAACGGACTATCTGTTCGTGGACATGCCGCCGGGAACCGGCGACGTGGCTCTGACCGTCTTTCAGTCCATTCCTGTCGACGGTATTCTGGTGGTGACGTCCCCCCAGGATCTGGTGGGCATGATCGTGGAGAAGGCCGTGAAGATGGCGAAGATGATGGACGTTCCCGTCATCGGCCTGATCGAGAACATGGCCTATCTGAAGTGCCCGAAGTGCGGCACGGAGATTCCGGTCTTCGGGCCGAGCAAGACCACAAACGTGGCGGCAGCTTACGGATTGGAGGTGCTGGGCCGTATTCCCATTGATCCGAAGCTGGCGGCGGCCTGCGACCGGGGTATGATTGAACTTTTTGAAGGGGACTGGCTGGATAAGGCCGTGGATATGGTCGAGGCGCTGTAAGCCGGAACGCGGCCGCCGAGGCAGCCGGCAGGAAGGAGCACTCATGTCAGAGAACTATAAATTTCATCAACACAGGGACTGCGAGTTTTTTCCCTGCCACGAAACAGAAAACCCGGAGGAGTTCAACTGCCTCTTCTGCTACTGTCCCCTCTACGCCTTGGGCGAGGGCTGCGGCGGAAATTTCCGGTATACGGAGGATGGCGTCAAGGACTGCACGGGCTGCATGCTTCCCCACAGCAGGGGTGGCTACGACTATGTCATGCAGCACTTTGGGGACATCATGGAGCTGGCAGGGAAGAAATAAGCGGCGGAGGTAAACAACGGGGACTGCTGTGCGATTGATTCGGGCAGCAGTTTTTTTGTGGGGCAGGAGAACGGCAAGAAGCAGATTCAGCGTGCCGGCGCGGCCGTCCTGTTCTCCCCGGGGGTGCCCGCCTCCGTTGGCGCTCCGGCCTTGCGGAAGCTGCGCACAGCCAGAATGCTCAGCAGAAGGGTGATGACGGTGAAGTTGATCATGCTGATGAACGCATGGGAGTCCAGAACCGATCCCGTATAAAACTGATGGAATCCCGCGACCAGCATCAGGGTTGCGGCGGACAGCGCGATATTGCGTTTGTTCCGATAACGGATCGTCCCCCGCAGGGAAAGAAAGAAGAGAAACAGCATGGACATGGCCGCCATCTGCGCTCGCACACAGGCGATGCCATACAGCTGGAAGGTGGCAAAGACCGTCAGCCCGGCAAAGGTAAAGACGCAGATCAGATGGGGCACGATGACGTACCAGTCGGAATACCGGGGATGCCCTTTACGGACCTTCCTGCGGTGAACGATCAGCATGATGATACTGACGATGACCACAAGCAGCAGGAGAGCGATGACAAAGGCCACGAGCTTCAGCGCCTTGCCCAGGGTCAGGCAGCTGAAGCCGAGAGAATCCAGTTCGTTTTTCATGATGTCCGAGGGCAGGGCGCGGAACTCGACCGACGGCGTGTCCAACTCTTTCCCGTCGGGACCGATCAGCGGAGGCAGGGGTCTGCCCGGCCGGAGCTTCAGTGTATAGGTACCCCTGTTCAGCGTGCAGATATAGAGCAGCCCCGGATCCGCCAGGAGCTTTCGGGGTGAGATCTGCTGATCATAATAGGTGAACACATCCCGCTCGCTGCTGCTCACGGTGATCGTGTACGTTTCGTCATCGGGCAGGGAGACCAGGGTCTCTCTGCCGTTACGTACCATGAACGGCGCCGTCAGATCCGAAGCGTCCATGCCCTCCGGAACGACCGCCTGTCCCGGCTTCCCGGTTTTGCTCATGGAGCCGATTACGATGCCTTTCTGTCGGATTTTAATGGAGACATCCCCGATAAAGGTCAGCCGGTGACTGCGGATGGAGCGGGTCAGAAGCGTTTCGGGGGAAAGGTGAGAGAAGATCCAGCTGACATAGGTGGACGGCCGGTGTTCCAGCGCCACGTTGACGGCGATGGGCTCATCCGGGTTCCAGTATCCGTCCGCGACCTGCCGTCGGTCCAGCTGCACGTGCTGCGCAGCCATATAGGAGAGATAGTTGATGAGCGTGTTTCTCTTTTTGTTCTGGAGGAGACTGTCCGTTTCCATCTTCATCAGCGCTTCCGACAGGATGGCGGCAAGATGGTTTGCCGTGGGAGCGTTCCAGGAGTCCATCAGAATGTCCTGGAAATGATCTGCATAGTCATCGGCGGTGGGGAAGAATTCCCCCATGAACTCCAGCACCAGATTGAGCTGATAGTTGATCTCCGGATTGTTGTGAAAGCGCTGGGAGGTCAGCCTGCTGTGGGTGCCGTTTGCTGCAATAGCCAGCTTCGGATAATCTGCATCCGCCTCCTGAGCGGGAGTGTACAGAGTGGTGCCGTAGTGTTCAAAGCCCCAGGACTGCAGCGGTGCGGCAGGAACCGGATCGTATTGCCCGCAGAGGTTATAGATACCGGGATAGACCTTCGGCTCCCTTGTCGTCCGGGGGACGCCGAAAAGATAGGCGTAAACCCGCTCACAGTCTCCGCTTTCGATCAGGTCGGCGGCGGTGAGATTGGCGATGGCGGCCGCCCGGGAATAGCCGGCAAGCCAGACGATGGGGCTACGGCGGATGCCGTATTGATCACGGTAGTCCTTAAAGTGTTTCTGCAGCTTCTGCGAGGCTTCCTCAAAACCCTGGTGCCGTACATCTTTGCCCACCAGCAGATTCCCGGCCCATTCTTTGCCGTAGCCGTAGCCGCAGGTGACGATGGCGATCACGGTTTTTCCGCCGATGGTCTTTCGTCCGATGACTCCCGACAGGGAATGGAGCGAGGCCGGCTTGTCATAGCCGAAGGCCAGGAGATCCTGAAAGCCCGCTTCGGAAAGATAGTACCGGTATCTGCTTTCCATGTCGTCGCTCCGAAAAGCGGATAGAGCCAGTCCCAGGGAGCCGCGGGCCATGGTTATGCTGAATTCCTCCGGATCCGTGCGGAAGAAATCGTCGGAGTAGGGGAAGGTCCACGTAAACGATTCTCCCTTTACATCAGGGAAGGTATAGGTAATGTTCTTCACATGAGCGGGTTCTCGCGAGGCAAAGGCAACGCCGTTCTGGCCGGAATCGCCGGCGGTACCGTCCGCCGCGTCCGCTGATGTGTCGGAGTCCGTCGGCGCCGCGGTGCTTCCCTGCGTCGCCGCGGCGGCCTCTCCGGTGCCTTTCGCCGTCTGCGCAGCAGAAACCGCCTCCGTCGGCTGGGCCAGCAGGGCAAGGGTCAGCAGGAGAGCAAGGATCAGCGATGTGCGATGAAATCTCATGGAATCGTCCTTTCCACGGGGCAGGATTCTCCGGTTAGAATTTGTCCCGCAGGGTAACGGTTTTTTTCGCCAGGGAGAAGAAGACCCGCAGGACTGCGCCGACGGTCAAAAGCCCCACGGCAATGGAACCGGCCATCATCAGCGTTTCGGTGCCGATCTGTGCCGCGCCGGGGACATCCTCCTTGAGCAGGGTGTACATGGTGTTGAAGATTTTCAGTCCGGGAACCAGACAGAGGATACCGGGGATGACGAAGATGGTCGAGGCGTCTTTGAAAAGCCGGGATGCTATGGTGCTGAGCAGCCCCACCGTACAGGCGCCCAGAAAGCAGCCGATAGCCGGTGAGGAGTAATAGAATACAGCGATCTCTTCGGTAAGCCACCCGAAAGCGCCGATAAGAGCGCAGACGGAAATGTGTCTTATCGGAACCCGGAAGATAACGCAGAACCCGCCGGTGGCCAGAAGGGCCAGGATAAACTGCATCAGAAGGTGGATCACAGGACAACACCTCCCATCAGAGCCCAGAGTTTCAGCACGAGTCCGGTGCCGGCGGCCAGGGAAACTGCGATCAGGAAAGCCTCCACCATGCGCGTAAGCCCCGCCATCATGTCTCCCGAGAGAAAATCCCGGATGGAATTGGTGATGGCCACACCGGGGACGAAGAGCATGATTGCCCCGGAAATGATAAAGGGATAGGAAGCGTTCGGGACTGATGCGGAAACCACCAGGGCCAGGAATGTGGCCAGAGCGCAGGAGCACAGTCCCCGGATGAAGAAGTTGATGTCGTATTTCTCCAGAAAACGGGACAGAGTATAGGAAATCATGCCGATGATGAAAGCAGAGAGAAAATCAATGGTATTCCCGCCGAAGATAACCGCAAAACAGGATGCGATGAACCCGGCGGCGATGACACGGATGGAGAAGTGATACCGCTTCTCCTGCTCGATTTCGGTCAGCCGTTGCATGCCTTCCTCGATGGTCATGCTGGTGGTGGTGAATTCCCGGGAAAACTGGTTGACCCGGGAAATCTTGTTCAGATTCGTCTCGCTGTTGTGGATCCGGCGGATATAGGTAGAGACACTGTCCCCTGACAGGTCGTTGTCCAGGGTGACGAAGATGCCGCTGGGCATGGCAAAAACCTCCACGTTATCCACATCGCAGGCTTTGCAGATCCGTGTGATGGTTTCCTCGACGCGGTAGATCTCCGCGCCGCAGGTCATCATGAGTTCTCCGGCGTGAATCGCCAGAAGAAGGATTGCCTTTTTCCGTTCCCTGTCCATGGTGCCATCATAATCCCGCAAAAATGCAGTGTCAATAGCTCATTTCGAAGACGCTTCCGACGATGATCTCCGTATTCGCCTGGCAGGGATCATCGAAAAGCCGGTTGATGACGACCCTCTTGCCGCTGTCGCCTTTATCGACGGCCATCATCGCCGGCAAGAACCCTGCAGTTTCAGCCTCGGGTAGCAACGGCAGCCCCGTGAGACGGCCGCGGAATTGGGGTATTTACCTTTGCCGGAAAATGACGTACAATGACTCCTGTACATACATGACAAACCTGACTGCCATACTATCGATATAAGGAGGAAACACAATGACAAAAATCGCAATTAACGGATTCGGACGCATCGGCCGGCTGGCCTTCCGGAAGGTTTTCGAGGATCCGGAGTGTGAGGTCATTGCCATCAACGATCTGACCAACCCGGGCATGCTGGCCCATCTGCTCAAGTACGACAGCGTGCAGGGAAGATACGCGGATGACCACGAGGTGACCAGCGACGACAGTTCCATCTCTGTGGACGGCCGGAGATTCCCGGTATACAGCGAGGCGAAGGCGGCAAATTTACCCTGGAGAGAGCTTGACGTGGACATCGTGCTGGAGTGCACCGGCTTCTATACATCGAAGGAAAAGTCCCAGGCTCATATCGACGCCGGCGCGAAGAAGGTGCTGATCTCCGCGCCCGCAGGAAACGACCTGCCCACGATCGTCTACGGCGTCAATCATGAGACCCTGACGAAGAAGGACAACATCATTTCCGGTGCCTCCTGCACCACCAACTGCCTGGCCCCCATGGCCAGAGTGCTGGCAAACTACCGGGAGCTGCGAACCGGCTTCATGACGACGATTCACGCCTATACCGGGGATCAGATGCTTTTGGACGGCCCCCACAGGAAGGGCGATTTCAGAAGAGCCAGAGCCGGCGCTATCAACATCGTGCCCAATTCTACCGGTGCGGCCAAGGCGATCGGTCTGGTCATTCCCGAGCTGGACGGCAAGCTGATCGGCTCTGCCCAGAGAGTGCCAGTGCCCTCTGGCTCCATCACTATTCTGGACGCCACCCTGAAGGATGAGACGGACAGCGTCAGCGTGGAAGGCATCAACAAGGCCATGAAGGCAGCGGCGGATGAGTCCTTCGGCTACACGGAGGAAGAACTGGTCTCCAGCGACATCATCGGCATCAGCTACGGCTCCCTCTTCGACGCCACCCAGACCCTGGCGGAGAAGTGCGGCACCCACATCTACGAGGTCCGTATCGTGGCCTGGTACGACAACGAGATGAGCTACGTCCATCAGCTGATTCGTACCATGAAACACCTGGGTACGCTGGTGTAGTCCGCGGAACCCGCGAGGCAGGAAAATGACAAAAGCAACGAAAATTGTTTTGTACACTGAGCCCGGCAAGCGCCGGGCTTCCCGTTATGAATGAGATGCTCAAGGCCGGCATGAACGTGACCAGGCTGAACTGCCCTCACGGCTCCCATGAGGAACACGCGGAGAAAATCTGGATCTTCCGGCAGGCCTGCAGAAAAATGGTGCTCCCGCAGCATCCCCGGCGCGAGATGGGGATGTATTCTGAAAATGATGGGGAGAACTCTCCAATGATTAGCGTAAAACATCCCCAACAAAGGAAATGCCGCAAAAATATCTCTGCGGGAAACTTGACGCTTCGACGCTCGAATTGTATAATCGTATACAGAAATACAATCCGGGTGCTTTTTTCGTTTCCGCGGCAGTAGCAGGCGAAGAAAAAGTTTGGATAATCCGCCCGGGCGGACAGGGAAAGGAAGAAACCATGACTTATCGGGATCATTTTGAACAGATCGTGCAGGATCAGCTGGCCAGAGTCGAGGCCATGAAAGACGCGCCGGCGGCGGCGGACTACGCGTCGAAGGAGAAGATCGTCATCGGCACCATCGACGGAGACGGCATAGGCCCCATCATCATGGACAGCGCCCGACGGATTCTGGAAAAGCTGCTGACAGAGGACATCGCTTCGGGCCGGATTGAGCTGCGCAGGATCGAGGGACTGACCATCGAAAACCGGATCGCGAAGATGGAGACGGTGCCGGCGGATGTGCTGACTGGAATCAAAGGGTGCGACCTGCTGCTGAAGGGACCGACTACAACCCCGGGCAGCGGCAGCGGTATGCCCAACTTGGAGAGCGCCAACGTGACCCTGCGCAGGGAACTGGATCTGTTCGCTAATGTGCGGCCGGTGAGCATCCCGGAAAAGAACATCGATTGGATCTTTTTCCGGGAGAACACGGAAGGGGAATATGCCCTGGGCAGCCGCGGCGTGGATATCGGTGAAGACATCAGCATTGACTTCAAGGTGACCACCACCATCGGGACCACCCGGCTGGCGCGGGCCGCCTTCGAATACGCGAAGAACAACGGCAATCAGAACGTGACCATCGTGACCAAGGCCAACATCATGAAGAAGACCGACGGCAGGTTTCTCAGCCTCTGCCGGGAGGTGGCGAGGGACTATCCGAAAATCGCCGTGGACGACTGGTACGTGGACATCATGGCGGCCAATCTGGTCAGCGACCTGTTCGCCAACCGGTTCCACGTGATGATCCTGCCTAACCTCTACGGGGACATCATCACCGATGAAGCGGCTCAGCTGCAGGGCGGTGTGGGCACGGCGGGCAGTGCCAATATCGGCGGCCGTTACGCTATGTTCGAGGCGATTCACGGCTCGGCGCCCCGCATGGTGGCGGACGGCATCGCCGAATATGCCAATCCGGCCAGTCTCTGCCGGGCGGCAGTCATGATGCTCCGGCACATGGCCATGACGGAGGCGGCGGCAAAGCTGGAGTCGGCTTTGGACGAGGCGGCGGAAGTCCTGGATATGCCCGGCGACGGCACCGGTCATACAGCGGCGGACTTTACCGCCTTCGTGGTGGATCGGCTGTAAGGAGGGAGCCATGGCTCTGTATAAATTCACAGACAACACGGAAGTCAGTAATGCGCCGGTGTCCATGAGCTTGCTGGCCAAGCTGCAGAGGGACATCCTGATGGGGAATTTCCGCCCTGGCGAGAAGCTGACGGAGCAGCTTCTCTGCGAGCAGTACGGGGTGAGTCGGACCCCCATCCGCGAGGCCCTGCGCCAGCTGGAGGCCGACGGACTGGTGGAGAACATCCTCAACCGGGGCGCTTTCGTCATCGGCATGTCCCAGCAGGATTACGAGGATATGTTCGAACTGCGCAAGGCCTGCGAGATTCAGGCGGTCCGGTGGGCCGTCGAACGGATTACCGAGGAGGAGATGGAACGGCTGGAGGAGACCTTTGAATTTATGGAGTTCTACACCATGCGCAACGATATCGACAAGATGCTGGTTATTAACGCCGGCTTTCATCAGGTGATCTACGAGGCATCCCACAACCGGATGCTGCAGAAGCAGCTGTCCTCCTACCAGACCTTTCTCAGGTACCGGGATACCGGAATGGTCTACGAGAGCAATTATCTGACCACGGTGCTGGAGGAGCACCGGGCGATTTTTAAGGCCTTCATCGACCGGGACGCGAAGGCGGGTGCCGAGGCCATGGAGCGGCATATCAACCGGGCCAGGGAGCGGCGCTGCGGATAGGAAAGCGGCAGCGAAGGAGGAACACATGAAAGAG